>JALWUZ010000721.1 GCA_027079895.1 Anaerolineae bacterium | reverse complement strand
CTGCTGGCCTTCACCTCCTCCATCGGCGACGGGGGCGTCACCGTCGCCCAACACCTGCGCATACCGGTGACGACGGGCCGCAGCCTGACCATCGCCGTGGCGGTGGAGGCGTTGGAAGAGGCCATCCGGCAGCGCGGGGTCGCACTGGAGGAGGCGACCCTGGCAGTGGTCGGGGCGACGGGGAGCATCGGCTCCGCCTGCGCCGAAATTCTCGCCCCGACGGTCGCCGGGCTGATTCTCGTCAGCCGCAACGAGGCCCGTCTAGCCCAAGTCGCCGAACGGGTGCGGGCTGCCGGAGCCCGACAAGTGCAGATTTCCACCACCGTTGCCGCCATCCGCCCGGCGCAGATGGTGCTCAGCGCCACCAACGCCGCCCGGCCCATCATCCAGCCGGAGCACCTGCGGGAGAACGCGGTGATCTACGACGTGGCCCTGCCGCCGGACGTCTCGCCGCGCGTCGCCGAGGAGCGGAAGGACGTTCGACTCATCGCCGGCGGAGTGATGGACGTGCCCGGCACGGTGGATTTTGGCTTCAACTTCGGCCTGCCGCCCGGCAAAGCCTACGCCTGCATGGCGGAGACGATGATCCTGGCGTTGGAAGGCCGTTTCGAGAGTTATTCATTAGGCAAACGGATGCCGCCCGGGCGTGTACGCGAAATCGCCCAACTGGCCCGCAAACACGGCTTCAGATTATCATCAGGAGGGGGATATGTCTCAAGGTAGAATGATGATCGTAGAGGATGATCCCGACATCTCCAACATGCTGCGCATCTACTTCCAGTCGCAGGGGTACGAGGTCTCCGTCGCCCAACGCGGCGAGGACGCGCTGGAAATGTGTCGCCAGCAGTTACCCAACATCATCGTCCTCGACATAATGCTGCCCGATATGGACGGGTACGACGTCTGCCGCCACCTGCGGAGCAACCTGCGCACCAGCCATATCCCGATCATCTTCTTGACCCAAAAAGACGAGCGTTCCGACAAAATACACGGGCTCGAACTGGGGGCCGATGACTACATCACCAAGCCCTTCGACCTGGAGGAACTCAAGTTACGGGTCAAGAACGCGATGACCAGGGCGCAGTACGAGAGCCTGACCAACCCCACGACCGGGCTCCCCAGCGGACGGCTGATCGAAGACCAACTGCGGCAGTTGCTCCGCCGGAAGGACTGGGGAGTCATCTACGTGGGCATCCAGGGCTTCAACACCTTCAACGAGGTGTACGGCTTCGTGGCCGGAGAAGAAGTCCTGCGCTTTACCGCCCTGGTGCTGGGCAAAGCGGTGGACAGCGTCGGCACCCCCAACGACTTCATCGGGCACGTCGGAGGGGATGATTTCCTCATCATCACCCTCAAAGACAAAGTGGACCCCATCGTCCAGGACATCAAAGCCCGTTTCGACGCCGAAGTGGGAACCCACTACGACTGGCCGACGCGCCAACAGGGGTACATGCTCGTCAAGAACGAGGACGGCACCGAGCGGAAAGTGGACTTGATGACCCTCGCCATCGGGGTGTTGACAGAGGACGATGGGCCTTTCTACGACATTCGGGAGATTACAGAGGCAGCCGCCGCTGCGCGGCGTGAAAACCCGCGGTGAAGCGGCCGGCCAACGGCTGAACGGCGGCTCCGATGAGTCGGCATAGTGGACGCGGGCACGTCGGACCCAACCGCCGGAGCCGGTACGCCTTGCTACGGTCATGGCCGGAGAGTTGGGTATGGTACTGATGATGCCATCATCACCGCCAGACTGGGAAGCCGCGTGGTTCTGGCTGGCTACCCTGACGACCGGCGGGCTGTTGCTCTCACTGCGGAGCACGTTACAGGCATCTCACGGCGGAGTAAGTCGCCGCTACACCCAACCGCTACCGACCGTCGCCCTACCGGGATTGTTGCTCATCGGCACATTTATAACTCAACCGGCAGTCGTCCCCGGCCCGTTCGCGGCCTGGTGGTCGCTCGCTCCCGCGCTGCTGATGATGGTCGCGGCTACGCCGTCCGCCTCCCCTGAGCCCCCCTCCCAGGGGACGGAGGCCGGTCAACCGCCGACCACCACCGCGCCGCTCCGCCTGGACGACGAGCGCGATCCGCTGGACCTGACCACCTCCCTGGACGCCATCCTGGCCGGCATCCGCCAACTGGTGCCCTACGATGTGGCCGAAATCACCCTCTGGCGCGGCGACCGGCAATACTGCGAGACCCAGGGCTGGGCCGGCGACCGCTCCTACGTCCGCGAGGGCGGGGGCATCTACCACATTGACGAGGGCTACACCGGCTGGATCATCCGCCACCGTCGCATGCTCCACATCCCCGACGTGCCGGCCCGCCGGGACGTGCGCCCGCTGGTGGACTCGCCCGATTTCCCCTTCCAGTCCTACATCGGCATCCCGCTCCAAATCCGGGGGCGGTTCGTCGGCACCCTGGAACTGGTCAGTTACCGGCGGGACGCCTGGACGGAACAGGAGATCGAAATCCTGCAAGCCATCTCCAACCAGGCGGCCGTCGCCATCGAGAACGCCCATCTCTACGCCGAAACCCGCCGCCGGGCCTCGGAACTGGCCTCGCTGGCGGCAGTCTCGGCGGCGGTGAGCGAGTCGCTCGACCTGGAACACGTGCTTCAGGCGATCGTCTCGGCGGTGCTGGACGTGGTGCATTGCGAACGCTCCGCCATCTTCGTCCTCGACGAGTCCCAGCAGGTGCTCCGCCTGGCGATGACCAAAGGGCTCAGCGCGGAGTACACCGCCCGCTCCCAGGTGCTGACGCTGGAAGTAGGCGGCCGGGCCCACGCCGTGGCGACCGGAAAGCCGCTCATCGTCTCCGACGTGGGAGAGGATGAGAATCTCCTGGCCTACGCCCCGATGTCCCGTCGGGAGGGGTTCCGCGCCTTCGCCGACCTGCCGCTCAAACGGGCCGACCGGGTGATCGGCATGCTCTCGGCCATGTTCGTCGAACCGCACCGGTTCTCCGCGACGGAACTCGAACTACTAACCGCCTTCGCCGACCAGGCCGCCATCGCCATCGAAAACGCCCGGCTCTACTCGCAGACCGACGAGCAGTTGCGCCGCCAAGTCGAGGCCCTGAGCGCGTTACAGCGGGTCAGCCGCGAAGTCAACGCCACCCTCGACCTCGACCACATCCTCAACCTGGTGCTGGAGGAGGCCGCTCAACTGGGACAGGTGACGCACGGCGCGGTGCTGCTGCGGGATTCCCCTGAGGAGGCCCTGCGGCTCGAAGTCTGCACCGGCTACGACGACGAGGAGGAGGCCGGCCTGCTGGAAATGCTGAACGGGTCGCCCCCCCATCCGGCTCTGACGCGCGTCCTCAACTCCCAGGAATCGCTCCTCGTGCGGGACACGCTGACGGAGGGCATCCCCGGCTTCGGGCTGCGCACCCGCTCCTTCCTCCTGGTGCCGATTTTCTACCGGGAGGGGCTGGTGGGGCTGATTCTGTTGGAGAGCACCACGCCCAACGCCTTCGACCGGGGCATGCAGGAGTTCGTCGAGGGGCTCTCCGCCCAGACCGCCACCGCCATCGGCAACGCCTGGCAGTACCGGGAACAGTTGGAGCGCGGCGAACTGCTCCGGCGGCGGGCCGACCAGTTGGCCGCCGTCCTGGAAGTCAGCCGTGCGCTGCACTCCGACCGCCCCCTGGAGGAGATTCTGGAAGAAGTCGCCTACGCCATCCAGGAGAGCGTGGGGTTCGACCTGGTGCTCGTCAGCGTCGTCGAGGGAGACCCGCCCTACCGCCGCCGGGTGGCCGCCGCCGGGATACCGGTCGCCGCCTTCGAGGAGATGAAGAAAGTGCGCCAGCCCTGGTCGGTGATCGCCGACCTGATGGCCCCGGAGTTCCGCATCAGCCAGAGTTACTACATCCCGGCCGAGCATCAGGCCCACTGGCGCGGACGGGTGGACGTGTACGAGGAGGAGACCGGCACCGGCATCGCCCGCGAACCGGGGAAGTGGCACCCGCACGACCTGCTCCTCGTCCCCCTCATCGGCTCCGAAGGGGATGTCCAGGGGCTGCTTTCGGTGGATCAGCCGCGCGACGGCAAGATACCCGATTGGGCCACCATTCGAGCGTTGGAGATCTTCGCCTCCCAGGCCGCCATCGCCGTCGAAAACGCCCGTCTGGTGGAGACCCTGCGCCGTCGGGCCGAGACCCTGGCCCTGTTCAACGAGGTCAGCCGCTCCGCCACCGCCAAACTGGAATTGGACGCCGTGCTGAAGACCGTCGTCGAGGTCGTCCCCCGGCTGATTGCCAGCGACCGGAGCAGCATCTTCCTGCTGGACGCCGCGAGCGGGCGGTACATCCCCCGCGCGGCCTACGGCTTCTCGCTGGAGACCCTCGCCGCGCTGACCTTCGCCCCCGGTGAGGGACTGGTGGGCGTGGTGGCCGAAACCCGTCAGCCGCTGGCGGTGGACGACGTGCGTCAGGACCCGCACTTCATCCCTTTCCCGCAGACGGACGTGTCGGAGATCGTCTCCTCGCTCCTGGTGCCGCTCATCGCCGGGGAACAGGTCATCGGCATCCTCTGCGCCGACCGGACGGAGAAGGAGCCCTTCTCCGCCTCCGAAATGGCGACCCTGGCCGCCCTGGCCGACCAGGTGGCCGTGGCCGTCGAGAACGCCCGCCTGTTCGACGAGGTGCGCCGCTTCTCGCAGGAATTGGAGCAGCGCGTCGAGGAGCGCACCCGCGCATTGGCCGACGCGATGGAGCGGCTGACCCAGGAGCGGGACCGGGTGGAGATCCTGTACACCATCACCTCCCAACTGGCCTCCAGCCTGGATTTGGACCGCGTGCTGAACCGGGCTCTGGAACTGGCCGTCAAAGCGGTGGGCGCGGAGCGGGCCGCGATTCTGATGGTCGAGCAGGACAGCGGGCGGCTGATCTACCGCGCCGCCCTGGGCACCGACCGCGTCCTGCCGCCGGGGGGCGCGGCGACCCGCTTCTCACGCGGCGAAGGGCTGGGCGGCTGGGTCGTCGAGCACCGCGAAGCGGTCATCGTCTCCGACGTGCTGGAGGACGAACGCTGGGTGCGCTCATTGGACAACGAGGAAGCCTACCGCTCCGCCCTGGCCGTGCCGCTGATTTCCGGGGACGAGGTGCAGGGAGTGTTGCTCCTCTTCCACTCCCGGCCGGATCATTTCGACTCCGACCACCTGCTCCTGGTGGAAGCGGCGGCCATCCAGGTCGCCAACGCCATCGGCAACGCCGAACTGTACGGCCTGATTCGTGACCAGGCCGCCCGGCTGGGCGACATGCTCAAAACCCAGCAGGTGGAGGCGGCCAAGAGCCAGGCCATCCTAGAGGGCGTCGCCGACGGGGTGATCGTCGCCGACGCCGACGGGAGAGTCATCCTATTCAACGCCGCCGCCGAGCGGATTCTGGCTCTGCCCCGCGAGGAGGCGTTGGGAAAGAGCACCGACGATTTGCTGGACATTTACCGTTCCAAAGAGTGGACCGAGGCGGTCGCCCGCTGGGCCGAACCCGGCATGTCCTACGCCGTCGAGGAGTACCTGGCCGCCCGCCTGGAGATTGGCGACCGCATCGTCAGCGTCCACCTGGCCCCGGTGTTGATGAGGGACGAGTTCCTGGGCACCGTCTCCGTCTTCCGCGATGTCACCGCCGAGGTGCAGGCCGAGCGGGCCAAGACCGAGTTCGTCTCGATGGTCTCTCACGAACTGCGCACGCCGATGACCTCCATCAAGGGATACGTGGATTTGCTCCTGATGGGGGCCGCCGGATTCATGACGGAAGACGCGCAGCGGTTCCTGAAAATCGTCAGTTCCAACGTGGACCGGCTCACCATCTTGGTCAACGACCTGCTCGACATCTCCCGCATCGAGAGCGGGCGGATGAAGATCGAGCCGCAGCCTATGCGCGTCGAAGAGGTCATCGAGCAGGTGATCGCCGAGATGGAGGCGCGGGCGATCGAAAAGCGGCTCACGCTGACCGCCGACGTCCCCGCCGACCTGCCGCCGGTGTACGCCGACCCTGACCGGGTGACGCAGGTACTGGCGAACCTGGTGGCGAACGCCTGCCACTACACCCTCCACGACGGGAGAGTGAATGTGTCGGCGGCGCGGCAGGGGGA
The DNA here is from genome assembly GCA_027079895.1 of Anaerolineae bacterium. Taxonomy (GTDB): domain Bacteria; phylum Chloroflexota; class Anaerolineae; order B4-G1; family B4-G1; genus JALWUZ01. Next base: position 5,075 of record JALWUZ010000721.1, on the reverse strand, counting down.
GATGGTGCGCATCACGGTGGAGGACACCGGCATCGGCATCGCGCCGGAGGACATTGACCGCGTGTTCGACCGCTTCTTCCGGGCCGACGACCCGGTGGTGCAGAACGCCCCCGGTACCGGCTTGGGACTCTCGATCGTCAAATCACTGGTCGAAATGCAGGGCGGAGAGGTCTCTGTGGAAAGCGAGTTGGGGCGCGGCAGCAAATTCACGTTCACCATCCCGGTGTACGCGCCCGCGTGAGCACCGCACGCTGGTGAACGAGTCAGTTGAACAGAAGATCGCCGTTCTCTCCGAGAAAGATGGCGGCGTATGGTGTGGCTTGGCCTATTGCGCCGCCACCGGTGGGCGGTAGGGAAAAATGAGGTGAACAATGGCGAAAATCTTGGTTGCCGAGGATGAACGCGATATCCGTGAACTGATCGGGTTCACCCTGCGCTTCGCGGGGTTCGACGTCGAGTTGGCCGCCAACGGGGCCGAGGCCGTCGAAAAAGCCCCCGACGTGCGGCCGGACTTGATCATCCTCGACGTTCGCATGCCGAAAATGACCGGCTACGAAGCCTGTCGTCATCTGAAAGAGAACCCGGATACCGCCGAGATTCCCGTCGTCTTCCTGTCGGCCAAAGGGCAGGACGGGGAGATCAAGGAGGGCTTGGAGTCCGGGGCGATCGAGTACATCGTCAAACCTTTTGGCCCGCAGGAGTTGACCGACCAAGTTCGGGGCATACTGCGGCGCATCGGAGTGGAGGATTAGCCCGGCGTGATTCATCTCGTCGGCGGCCCGGAGGACGGCGCGAGGTAAGATGAGTGCCATTGTAGTCGGTGGAGGGCTCGTACACTACGAGGTCATCGGGCGGGGGCGGCCGTTGATATTCATCCACGGCTGGCTGGGCTCGTGGCGGTACTGGGTGCCGACAATGGAGGAACTGTCCACCCGGCAGCGTACCTATGCGTTTGACCTGTGGGGCTTCGGTGACTCGGACAAACTGAGCCAATACTACAACCTGGAATCTTACTCCCGGCTGATCGAGGAGTTTCTGGACAAACTGGGGGTGGTGCATCCGACCCTGATTGGGCATGCCCTGGGAGGGATGGCGGCCCTTCAGTTCGCCGCCCGGCATCAGGACTGGGTGGATCAAGTCGTCGGAGTCAGCGTGCCGCTGGTCGGTTCCGACATCGGTCGCCCACTGGCCGGCTTCTCCGGCAACGGGGACGCGCTGGCGAAACTGGCCGCCAAGCGGGCCAAGTTCCCGGAGATAGAGATGGAGTTGCGCAAGGCGGACACCGCCGCCGTCGTCCACAGCCTGCGCTCGGCGGTGGGGGCCGACCTGCGCCGCCTGCTGCCGCCGCTGGAAATCCCGGTGCTCCTGGTCTACGGCAAGAACGACCCCTTCGTCAAGCCGCCGGACAAGAAGTGGCTGGCGGCCTGCGACGACAACGTGCGGGCCATCGTCCTGAACGGCGTCCGTCACTTCCCTATGCTCGAAGAGCGCAACAAGTTCAACCGCTTGTTGAAGAGTTTTATCGAGGCCGGGGGGGATTTCTCGGCCCTGGAGTTGAAAGATGAGTGGCAGCGTCGCATCCGCTGACGCCGTCCTGGCTGCCTCCGATGATGTCCTTGCGCCGCCTATGGGCCGTCGCCCGCAAAGAGTTCTTCCACATCACCCGCGACCGGCGGACCCTGTTCCTCGTTACCCTGGCCCCGGCTTTCCTCCTGGTCACGCTCTCCTACGTCTTCTCCTTCAACGTGGATCGGGCGGACATCGCCGTCCGTGACCTGGACAACACTGCCCTCTCCCGCGCCTTCCTGCGGGGAATCACCGCCAGCGGCGACCTGCAAATCGTCGCCTACGTGGAGCGGGAGGGGGAGGAGACTCCCCTGTTCGCCCGCGACCGCGCCGACGCCCTCCTGGTCATCCCGCACGGCTTCGCCGACCGGGTGCTCGCCGGCGGGCCGGCCACGGTGGGCTGCGTGGTGGACGGCGCGGACGCCATCACCGCCAGTCAAATTCTCAGCCTCATCGAGGGGGTGGTAGACCGCTGGGCCGCCGACCGGGTGCGCCTCACCTCCTCCCTCCTGCCGCCGGGCTACTGCGACGTGCGCACGCTGGCCTGGTACAACCCCACCTTCGACGCGCTGGTGAGCGTCGTGCCGGGCATCATGGCCATCCTGCTCTGCATGCCGTCGCTGGCCCTGGTGCTGGCCCTGACCCGTGAAAAAGAGGTCGGCTCCTTCGAGAGCCTGGTCGTCACCCCGGTGCGCGGGACGGAGTACCTCCTGGGGAAGTTGCTGGCCTACGAGCTCAGCGGGATGGTGAGCGTCATCCTGTCGTGGCTGGTCGCCGTCGCCTGGTTTCACGTCCCTTTTCGCGGCCGCCTGACCGTTTTCCTGTCGCTGGCGGCGGTCTACCTGGTCGCCGGAATGGGAATCAGCATGCTGATCGCCAACTTCATCCACAATCAGCAGACGGCGATGTTCCTGATTCTGATGGTGATTTTCGTCCCCAGTTTCTTCATCTCCGGCCTGCTGCTCCCCGTCGCGGACAAGCCGGTGGGGCGGCTGGTCGCCTACAGCCTGCCGACTACCCACTTCATCGCCATCAGCCGGGGGGTGTTTTTGAAGGGGCTGGGAGTCGCTGCGCTGTGGCCGCCAGTGCGGTCGCTGCTGGTGATGGGAGCGGGCAACGTCGCCTTGAGCCTGTTCCTGTTCAGGAAGAAGTTGACCTGAAATGCGAATCTGGAATCTGGTGGTGAAGGAGTTCATCCAACTGGCCCGCGATTGGCTGATGACCGCCTTCATCCTCACGCTGCCGGCCCTCCAACTGGCGTTGATGGCCCAGGCGACCGGCTCCCGTGTGTCGGGGCTCAAGGCGGCGGTGCTCGACCTCGACCACTCCACCGCCAGCCGCCAGGTGGTCAGCCTGCTGGCGGCCAATCACCGGGAACTGAACCTCTGCCGCTATCCCAGCACGCGGGAGGAGGCGTTGTCCCTCTTCGACCGCGGGGAGGTGGTGCTGGTGGCGATCATCCCCACCGGCTTCGAGGAGGACTTGCGGAGTCCCTACCGGGTGCCGCAGGTGCAGTTGATCACCGACGCCAGCAACAGCGTCGCCGGATCGGTCGCGCTGCGCGGCGCCCAGGCCGCCATCGCCGCCTTCTCCGCCAACTGGCAGCGGGCTCAGGGGCACGCCCCGGTGGTGGAACTGCGCCCCATCATCCGCTTCAACCCCGCGCTGAACGTGCGCTACTTCTCGACCTCGGCCCAGGTCGGCTTCATCATCTACCAGGTGACGCTGGTCGTCGCCTCGCTGGGACTGGCCCGCGAGCGGGAGTTGGGGACGTTGGAGCAGTTGCTGGTGATGCCCATCACCCGCGTGGAGTTGATCATCGGCAAGGCGATTCCGGCGGCCATTCTGGGGATGACCGACTTCTTCCTGATGCTGGCCGTGGCTGTCTTCGGCTTTCACGTGCCGCTGCGGGGCTCGCTGCCCCTGCTGGCCGGTCTGACGTTCCTCTTCGTCATAGCCGAAATCGGGTACGGCCTCCTCATCTCCAGCCTGGCCCACACCCAGCAACAGGCCATCCTCCTGGTCTTCGTCCTGGCGATGGTGGATATGACCTTCTCCGGCTACATGGTGCGGATTAAGTTCCTGCCGCCCTTTTTGCAGGCCGTCGCCCAGGCGGTGCCGTTCAGCCACTACCTGACCATCATTCGCGGGGTGATGCTGAAGGGGATCGGGATGGGGATACTCTGGCCGCACGCGCTGGCGATGGTGGCGACGGGGATGGTGGTGGCGGGGGTAGCCGTCCACGCGCTGGGGCGGACGCTCGACTGACAGGCTCCGAACCTCCGTAGGGCTTTTCAAAGTTCTTATGCTTACGGTCAAATGGGTAGGCGATGGCAATGCCATCGCCTACCCAGCGCCCTTCAACAGCGAATGCGACGGCTCAATTGCCGGGTCACCACCTTGTCCACCCGTCAAATGTTAAAACGTTGAAAAGCCCTAGAACCTCCGTGCGACACTTGCAGATAACCGGATTGCATGGTAGAATCGCCCCAGTCAGGCGACGTAGCCAAGTGGTAAGGCAGGGGTCTGCAAAACCCTTATACGCCGGTTCAATTCCGGCCGTCGCCTCTCACAGTCACTGACGCCACGGGCAGCATTAGGCTGCCCGTAGCACATGGGGCGGTGGCGAAACGGGTAGACGCCGGGGACTTAAAATCCTCTGTCCGCGAGGACGTGTGGGTTCGAATCCCACCCGCCCTATTGCAGCCCATCGGGAGGAGTGACAACGTGAAGATCATCCTGACTAAAGACGTACCGGATTTGGGGCAGGCGGGCGACATCAAAGACGTGGCTCCTGGCTATGCCCGCAACTACCTCATCCGCCGGGGACTGGCGAAGCGGGCGACGCCGGGGATGTTGAGGGAATTGGAGCAGCAACAGGCCGCCGCCGCCCGCCGCGAGGCCAAGATGGCCGCCCGCGCCCAGGAACTGGCCCGGAAACTGAGCCAGATCACCCTCGTGTTCGAGGCTAAGGCCAGCGACAAGGGGCGGCTCTTCGGCTCCATCACCACCGCCGACATCGCCGCGGCCCTGGAACGCGAGGTCGGCGAGAAGTTCGACCGCCGCAAGCACATCATCTCCGAGCCGCTCCGCCTGGTGGGGGAGCACGTCGTCACCGTCCGCCTGTCGCCGGAGGTGGTGGTGGACGTGAAGGCGGTCGTCAGACCGGAGGGGGGCGCGTCCGCCGAGGCTGAGGCCGCATCCGAGGCCGCAGCGGAGGAGGGATAACCCCCTCACAAAACCGCGATGAAGACGCTGGGGGAATGGCTGCGACAGGCCCGCGAGTCTAAAGGGCTCTCTTTCGAGGAGATCGAGGCCGCCATCCGCATCCGCCCCCGCTTTCTGCAAGCCCTGGAATCGGAGGACTTCGCCGCTTTCCCCGGCGGCGAGGTGCAGATTCGGGGCTTTTTGCGTCTCTACGCCCGTCACTTGGGCCTTTCCGCCGACGAAGCGCTGGCCCGCTATGAAGCCGAGGTACACGGCACGGCGGCCTTCGCCCCCGCGCCGCC
>JALWUZ010000720.1 GCA_027079895.1 Anaerolineae bacterium | reverse complement strand
GAACATTGAGACCCGACTGCTCTTCGCCGGGAACGTCGCCCGGCAGCCGGGGTATCGCCACATCCGGCAGCGCACCGTCGGCGACCTGCCCAACTCCGACCAGGTGCTCCGGGGGACGTTCTTCATCGGCGTCTATCCGGGGCTGGACGAGCCGCGATTGACTTACGTCCTGGAATCTTTCGCCGATTTCTTCCGTCGGTTGTGAGGGGTGATGTTTCCTGGTGGCTGTCTCCAGTCACGAGATGATAGAAGGGGGTCAACATGCGTGCCCTAGAGATGTTGCGGACAGCAGAATTTGTGGTGGATTCCCACGGGAAAAAGAGGTCTGTGCTGCTCGATTACAAGGTTTGGGAGGAACTGCTGACTTTGCTCGAAGACTGGGAGGATGCGGAGGAGATTCGCCGTCTCCGGGAGATGGGAGAGGAAGCAATTCCCTGGGAACAGGCGAAAGCAGAGTTGCGGGCCGAGGGGATAGATGTATAACGTTCGGATTTTACGGCGGGCTATCAAAGACATCGCCGATTTGCCCAAGGGATATGCCCGTCTGGTCGGGGAACATATTGACCGCTTGCAAGAGAACCCTCGCCCGCCCGGAGCAAAGAAACTCCGAGGGACAACGGACTACAGTTTGCGGGTGGGAGTGTACCGCATTCTTTACGACATAGACGATAACGCCCGTACTGTCACCATCTATCGAGTGAAGCATCGGCGCGAGGCTTATCGCTGATCGCGGCCTGTCGTCGGGCATAGCAGCATAGTTGCCGCTGCCTGAATGGGCAACGATGCCTCACACAGACCCTGTCCTCACATCGCCCTGATCTAAGGGACGTCCTTCATCGGCGTCTATCCGGGGCTGGACGAGCCGCGCCTGACCTACGTCCTGGAATCTTTCGCCGATTTCTTCCGTCGGTTGTGAGGTGTGATGTTTCCCGATAACTATCTTCAACCACGAGATGACGGCCTGCCCACACGCCCGGTGGGGGAATGGACTGCCGAGAAACTATGGTACCTTGAGCGGTATCTGAGTCAGACTCTCACCGCCTTGAGAGACAAACCCTGGCGAGGGTTGCATTACATTGACCTGTTCGCCGGGCCCGGCAAAGGGCGTACATCTGCCGGAGATGTTCTGCTGGGGTCGCCGTTGTTGGCAGTCACTCTGAAATACAGGTTCACCGGCTATTTTTTCTCCGATATTGACGAAGCGTACATTGATGCCCTGCGGCAACGATGCAGCGGTGTCCCCGGTGTTCGCTACTTCGTAGGCGATGCCAATGAAGTCGTCAACACAGTGACAGAAATAATCAACAGGATTGATAGAGAATACCTGCTGGGACAGTGGTCTTCTATGAACGTCGCATTCCTGGACCCGGAGGGGCTGGAACTCAAGTGGGATACTGTCGAGACGCTGTCCGGGGTCAGAAGGATGGACATGCTTATCTATTACCCACAGATGGGCATCAACAGAGAGGCTTCCAAGGAGTACCAGAAATCACCTCCTACCTCCCTGGACTACTTCTTCGGCGGCTCTGAGTGGCGCGACGTCTATGCCCATTACCCCCGACGAGAGCTCCATAGTCGCTTGGTGGAACTTTACAAGCGGAAACTAAGGCAGTTGGGATACAAGGTTGACTTCGACATATCGGAACCACTGATGAGGAACAAACGCCGCCGGGCACCTTTGTACCGCTTGCTGTTGGTAAGCAAGCATCCTCTAGGTGCCAAATTCTGGCGCAATGCGCTGGCGAAGGACAGATACGGGCAAAAGAGATTGCTCTGACGGAGGAAGCACAATGGCTACCAACTCCCGCATCGAGTGGACTGAGGCTACGTGGAATCCCGTCACCGGCTGCACGAAAATCAGCGCGGGGTGCGCCCACTGTTACGCGGAACGGATGGCCCGCCGCCTACAGGCGATGGGCAACCCCAAGTACCGCAATGGATTCGCCGTCACCTTGCACCCCGACACTTTGGAGCAACCTCTACAATGGCGTAAGCCCCGGATGATCTTCGTCAACTCGATGAGCGACCTGTTCCACGAACGAGTGCCGCTGGAGTTCATCCGGCGGGTGTTCGAGGTGATGGAAGCGTCTCACTGGCACACCTTTCAGGTGCTCACCAAACGTTCGGCGCGTCTGGCGGAACTCGCGCCATTGCTGGAGTGGCCGCCCAACGTTTGGATGGGGGTCAGCGTCGAAAGCGCGGACTACACCTTCCGCATTGATCACCTGCGCCGCGTGCCGGCGGCGGTGCGCTTTCTCTCCCTGGAACCGTTGCTGGGGCCCATCCCCGGCCTGAACCTAGACGGCATCGGCTGGGTCATCGTCGGCGGCGAGTCTGGCCCTGGGGCGCGTCCCTTGCGCGAGTCTTGGGTGCTGGAAATTCGGGATCTCTGTGTGGAATCGAGAGTGCCGTTCTTCTTCAAACAATGGGGAGGCGTGCATAAAAAGCGCAACGGGCGACTACTCGAAGAACGCACTTGGGACCAATTCCCACAACGAGAGGCCGCCCCCTCGCCGTCTTGGATATTCGAGCGACCGGCCGTCGAGCATGGCAACGTAGTCGCCGCTGCGTGAAGGAGGAACGATGACTCACACAGACCCGATCCTCACCATCGCCCTGGCCCAGATGGACGTCCCCGTCGGGAGGCCGGACGACAACCTCGCCAGAGCGCGGGATTTCGCCGCCCAAGCGCGGGAGGCCGGAGCGCAACTGCTCCTGCTCCCCGAACTGTGGCTCCACGGCTACGACCTCGACCGGGCCGCCGAATGGGCCGCTCCCCTGGGGGAGGGCGGCTCCACCCACATGTCCCGCCTGGCCCAGGAATTCGGCCTCTACCTGGCCGGCTCGCTCCTGGAACGGCACGACCGGGGCGTCTCCAACACCGCCGTGCTGTACGACCCCGCCGGCGAACTCCTGGGCTCCTACCGCAAAATCCACCTCTTCCGGCTGATGGAGGAGCACAAGCACCTCTACCCCGGCGAACATCTCACCCTCTGCCCCACCCCCTGGGGGCCGGTCGGGCTGGGAATCTGTTACGACCTGCGTTTCCCGGAGCCGTTCCGCGCCCTGGCGTTGGCCGGAGCGGTGCTCTTCCTCGTCCCGGCCCAGTGGCCCGTCCGACGGGTCGAGGCCTGGTTCCTGCTGGCCCGCGCCCGCGCCGTGGAAAACGAACTCTTCGTCGCCGCCTGCAACCGCGTCGGCCAGGACGAGGCCGTCACCTTTCCAGGTCGCTCCTGCGTCGTTGACCCCTGGGGGAACACGCTGGCAGAAGGCGGCGATGGCGAGCAACTGGTCGTCGCCCAAATCCACCTGCGGGAGGTGCGGAAAGCCCGCCGCTATCTCACGATTTACGAAGACCGTCGCCCGGAGGCCTACCGGGTAATCTGATGAGGAGGTA
>JALWUZ010000719.1 GCA_027079895.1 Anaerolineae bacterium | reverse complement strand
GGTCATCCATCAAGTCCACTTTGTTGAGGAAGACCACGATCGCCGGGACGTTCACCTGACGGGCCAACAGCACGTGCTCCCGCGTCTGAGGCATCGGCCCATCCGCCGCCGAGACGACCAGGATCGCGCCATCCATCTGCGCCGCGCCGGTGATCATATTCTTGATGTAATCCCGGTGGCCGGGGCAGTCAATGTGAGCGTAGTGCCGCTTATCCGTCTCGTACTCGACGTGGGCGATTGCCACGGTCAAGATCTTCGTCGCGTCCCGGCGGAACATCTTGGCGTCCGCCTTCGCCACGTCGTCATACGCCTTGAACTCGGCCATCCCTTTCAGAGACAGCACTTTCGTGATCGCCGCAGTAAGCGTCGTCTTACCGTGGTCAATGTGCCCGATGGTTCCCACGTTGACATGGGGCTTTGTTCGTTCAAATTTTGCCTTTGCCATTTCGCACTCCTTTCGGACGATTATGAATTACTTGCGCACCTGCTCGACCAATCCTCCACAGGCTGCCGGCCGACTCGACGGCGGGAGGACGAGCAGCACTTACCAACCTACGCCATAGACGATGGCGTTCATCCGCTCCTCATCCACCTCGGCGTAATGGTGGAACTCCATCGTAAATGTGCCCCGCCCCTGCGTCAGACTGCGCACGTCGGTCGCGTACCCGAACATCCGCGCCAGGGGGACGAAAGCCCGAATCGCCTGCACCCCGCCCGGCCGGGCGGTGATCTCCTGGATTTCGGCTCCACGGGCGTTCAAATCGCTCATCACATCCCCCGTCGAGCCGTCCGGCACCACCACCTCCAAATCCATCACCGGCTCCAACAACACCGGGCCGGCCTGCTCCACTGCCTGATTGAAGGCCAGCGTCCCGGCCACCTTGAAGGCCAAATCGGAGGAGGTCTCGTCGTCCCACTCGGCGTCCAGCAGTCGCACCAGCACGTCCACCATCCGGTATCCGGCCAGAACGCCGCTTTCCATCGCCTCGCGGCAGCCGCGCTCGACCGCCTGGACGTACTCCTCCGGCAGATGCGGCACACCGTTTTCCAGCCGAAAACCCTCTCCTCTGGATAGCGGCTCCACCGCCAGCCGGACACGCCCGAAATGCAGCCGCCCGCCGACGTGTCGCTCGAACACCCCCTCGCCCTCGGCGCGGACGGTGATCGTCTCCCGATAACTGACGCGCGGACGGCTCACCCGCCCCACCACGCCGAACTCCCGCTGCAAGCGGTCGGTCAAAATCTCAAGGTGCAACTCCCCCATCCCGGAGATCAGCGTCTGGCCGGTGTTCTCGTCCACCCGCACCTGGAAGGTGGGGTCCTCCTCCGCCAGATGCCGGAGCCCTTCCGTCAGTCGGTCCTGGTCGGCCAGCGTGCGCGGCTCGATCGCCACCGAAATGACCGGCTCCGGGAAGGAGATGGACTCCAAGACGATCGGCCCGTTCGGGGCGCACAGCGTATCTCCGGTGAAGGTGTTCTTCAGCCCCAGCGTCGCCCCGATGTCCCCGGCCCGCAACTCCTGAATCTCCTCCCGGCGGTCGGCGTACATGCGCAGCAACTTGCTGATGCGCACCTTCCGCCCTTTGGAGTCCATCTTGGAGTTGATGATCCGCGCCCCGACCCGCACCTTGCCGGAGTAAACTCGGAAGTAGGCCAGGCGGCCCACGTAGGGGTCGGTGGCGATTTTGAACACCAACGCCGCCAACGGAGCGTTCACATCCGCCGGGCGCGTCTCCGTCTTTTTCGTGTACGGATTCACCCCCTCGACCGGAGGGATGTCCAGCGGCGACGGGAGGTAATCCACCACCGCGTCCAGCAGCGGCTGAACCCCCTTGTTCCGCAGCGCGGAGCCGCACAGAACGGGGTTCAACTGCCCGGCGATCGTCGCCCGCCGCAGGGCCCGCCGCAGGTCATCCACTGCGACCGTGCCCTCTTCGAGGTAGACGGTCATCAGGTCATCGTCGGTCTCGACGATCTGCTCGACGGCCCGCTCGTGGGCCTCCCACACCGTCTCCTCCAGTTCCGGCGGGATCTCCACCACCTCCGGCGACCGGCCCAACTCATCCGTCCAGACGATGGCCTCCATCGTGAGCAAATCCACCACCCCGCGGAAGTCGGACTCGCTGCCGATCGGCCATTGGATGGGAACCGGGTTGGCGTCCAACCGCTCGCGGATGGTCTCCACCGCATGGGCGAAGTCCGCGCCCAGTTTATCCATCTTGTTAATGAAAGCGATCAGCGGCACGCCGAACTCGCGGGCCTGTCGCCAGACCGTCTCCGATTGCGGCTCGACGCCGGCCATCGCGTCGAAGACCACCACCCCACCGTCGAGCACCCGGAGGCTGCGCTGTACCTCCGCCGTGAAATCAATGTGCCCCGGTGTATCCACGATGTTAATCTGACAGTTGCGCCAGAAACAAGTTACCGCTGCCGCTGTGATTGTTATGCCCCGGTCACGCTCCTGCACCATCCAGTCGGTGACCGTCGTGCCCTCGTCCACATTTCCCAGCCGATGGGTGCGCCCGGTGTAAAACAGAATCCGTTCCGTTGTGGTCGTCTTACCCGCATCAATGTGAGCAATGATGCCGATATTCCGAATGCGGCTCAGCGGGTTGTGCGTACCCATCGCTCGCTCTCAATCGGCCCGTCGCACACCTCACCAGCGATAGTGAGCGAAGGCCCGGTTGGCCTGCGCCATCTTGTGCGTGTCCTCCCGCTTCTTGACCGCCGCGCCGGTCTCGCGGGCCGCGTCCATCAGTTCGGAGGCCAGTTTCTCGGCCATAGATTTGCCGGAGCGTTTGCGGGCGGCCGCCAGAATCCACCGAATCGCCAGACTGGTTTGCCGATCCGGCGGCACCTCCACCGGAATCTGATACGTGGAGCCACCGACCCGCCGGGGCTTCACCTCCAAAGTCGGCGAGACGTTCTTGACCGCCTCTTCCAGCACATCCAGGGGATGGCGTTTCGTTCGTCGTTTAATAATGTCCAGGGCGTCGTACACAATCCGCGCCGCGATACTCTTCTTCCCGTCCTTCATCACCTTGTTGATGAAGCGGGAGACCATCACGCTGTTGTAGCGGACATCGGGGTTGATCTTGCGCTTAGGGGGACGATACCGTCGAGGCATAATTCTCTCTCCCCTACTTCTTCTTGGGACGTTTGGTCCCATACTTGGAACGGCCTTGACGCCGCTTCTCCTGATCCACGCCGGCGGCATCCAGTGTGCCGCGCACGATGTGATACCGCACGCCGGGGAGGTCTTTGATACGTCCGCCGCGCACCAGGACGACCGAGTGCTCCTGCAAAGAGTGCCCCTCGCCGGGGATGTAGGCCGTCACCTCGATCCCGTTGGTCAGCCGCACGCGGGCGATTTTCCGCAGGGCGGAGTTCGGTTTCTTCGGCGGCATCGTGCGCACGTTGGTACAGACCCCGCGTTTCTGGGGAGCCCCCTTGGGCCGACGGGTGCGTCGCTGCTTGAAGGAGTTGAAGGTGTACAGCAGTGCGGGGGCCTTCGGCTTGCGATGCTTCGGCTTTCTGCCTTTGCGAACTAACTGGTTAATTGTGGGCACGTCTCCTCCCTCGACTCAGTACAGAAGGCCATCCACCGCACCGATGGCCTTCTGCAAAACAATCAAATTCGACTATCAACCGGCAGCAGGGGGTTTTGCCGCTGCCCATCCCAGTGAGCACGTATTTTACCACGAAAATTCAGGTTGTCAACGTGGCATCAAGCCGCCGCCCCGCGGTTGCGGGGAAACAAGCCGCCAAGCGCGCATAGCTGCCGGCTGACCAGCCGCGCAAGCGGCGTCGGGTGTAAGGAAGCCCCTGTTAGCCGCACATGTGCCAACAAACTCGAAAGCGTGGAAAACTATTGCCTACTACGCAGTTGGGCGCGCAATGCCAAACTTGTAAGGATCAGTAAAGCCACGATTATGCCCAATGTCCCAAGCCAGGCCACTGGGCTAAAGGAGTATGTATAAGTTTTGGATGTGCTTCCAGGTGGCAAAGTTGGATATTGTATGCGCTCATCGTTAAACTTGGCCTGTTGAGTTGCGGCTATCGCAATCTCAGTTAGACTGGGTGTACCAACAGTCACCGGGGTGAACACCACTGTAGGAGTTACAACTTGCACGGTCATAACTGTAACCACTCGAGTTGGGGGAAGCGATGTTTTGTGAGATGATACCAATAGCAAACCGCCCCACACTGTCACAAGCACAGAACCCAAAACCACAACAGCCATGACTATCAACTTGGTCCGAGACTCTCTTCGACTGAACATAGAAACTCTCTGCCAAAGCGGCCGCCAGCAAAGTTTCGGGAGGAGTTAGCACGCCCACACACCGAAGAACGAAGGTCGCTAGGCAAAAACCGCCACAAGGACAGGCCGCTCGCGTGCCAAACTCCGCTGATGCCGTTTGATATGTTCAATCTCGTGAAGTGTCTCGGCCGTTAGACAACTCTCCCCGCAGTGCGGGCAACTGACAACCGGAACGTTCTCTATGACCAGCAAGTCCTTGCCTTTGCCGTAACTGCGGGCCACGCGACGAACGCGAGCGCCCTCTTGGCCGCAAATATCACATACCATCGCTCTTCCTTGTCTCACATCAGGTACACTGTGATTATCACCATACCAGAGTAGACGGCCTCGTGACACCGGCGGGGGCATGCTACCGGGTGTACCTACCAGCGGCAAACCAACGGAAGGTAGAGACGTCTCCAGACAACAGGAGGCGGATATTCATCGCTCCCTATATCCGGCGTCTCGTCTCTGACTTGATTATCTATGTCAACGAACACCCCGGCATCTACACCCGCATCAATCGCCGCGCTGCCCGATTCGATATGGTAATCCCCGGCTTCAGGGTCCGCAAAGACAGGATCCCCCCAAACATTGACACTACCACTCACAATGTCACCTTCCCCAAACCAATCTGTACCATTGGCCCAGGTACCAGTACCCCACAGAGTGGCCTCCAGATGGGCTATGCTGCCGGCATCAACAAGCACTCCAACGGTATGGCTAGAAATGATCGTGTTGGTTAAAGCCACTGTGCTCCCCGACGTCGCGTAAACCCCACTGCCGTTTCCACCTCTGTTCCGAACAATGGTCGAGTGAAGAAAGTTGCTCCGGCTTCTTCTCACCTCTATACCGGGGCTACCTTCGCCCCCCGTCAATTGATTGTCCGTTACCATATTGTTTACAAACACCACATCAGTACTATCGTTCCCGATGTACACTCCCCCACCCCCGCGCTCGTCCTTCACCATCAGTTGATTGGCAGTGATTTCATTCCCCTCAACCAGCACATTGCGACTCTCATCCCCCAAGCACAGGCCACCTCCAAAATAGGCAGCACTATTTCGAGCAATGAGATTGTGACTGACAACGGTGTTATCACCGATAACAAGCCCTCCGCACGGACCAAAAGTCACGTTGCCATAAATCCTATTCCCGCTTATGGTAGTATCACCACTCCGCGATCCCGCCACCAACCCACCCCCAGCAACACCAGCATCCCCCAGACCGGCAGTACCCCTATTTCCAGCAACATCATTCCCTGTAACCACAACATCCCCTTCGCACCAAATATACGCCCCACCCCCGGCGCCGTAATCTCCGGTGGCCGTGTTACTAAACACAGCGCTGTTCGAAAGTTCTAACCTACCACAGTCTTTGGCGTACAATCCACCTCCATGTCCCCCTGTACCACCTGTTGTGTTACTGTAGATGTAAGACCCACTTATCGCGACCCTGGCTCGACTCACGTATATCCCACCGCCGTAGTTGGCCAACCCCATACCACTCTGCCCGTCAGCAATTCCCCCAGTAATATGCAGACCCTCCAAACTCACAGTGACATACCCAGTGATAACTATCACCCTACCATCACCTTCCGCGTCCAGCACGGTCGGTTGAGTGACGGGAAATGAATCCAGCCAGTTTGTCGTGGTATAACCGCCCCGCAGCAGCAATGTCTTGCTGATATATACCACCTGAGAGATGTTGCCAGAAGGCAACAAACAGGTATGCACCCCAGTATAGAGCCCACTGGCGATCTTGATGACCTCTCCTCCGGTCGCTGCGGCCACGGCATCCTGTACATTCGTGAAGACGAGTGTGCAGCCCTGATAAGAACTGCCACCGTCCAACGTTACACAGAGCACATCGCCAGAGCCAGGAGATTCATCTAAGGCAACTGCCTCGCTTCTACTCACCATCAGCAGCAGCAAGAGTGTCACGACCAAACCAACGCCCAAATAGAATGACAGAAACAGATTTCCAGTTTTCATTTGTCGCAAAGCCACTCTCGAGCACGTATGCCCAACTACACCACGGGCGGACACAGCCACCCTCGCGTGCGTCCGCCCATCCGCCAATCCATATCCCTGTCCCCTGTCGCTACCGATTGCGCCGGTCCAAACTCAAGAGTCCCATCCCCAACACCGGCGGCTTCCCCTTGCTCTCATCCCGTCCGAAGTTGAGCACCTCGCCGTCCTGCGTGATCGCCTCCACCGCCAGGCCGAGGCTCTGCAACTCCTTTATTTCGACAGGCGGAATATGTTTGGGGGCAAAGGAGACCTTCTCGTGTTGACTTCGTTCTTCTTGCGATTTCAAGTCTCGGTAGATAGCCCGCAAATCGAAGTTGAATTGCGCTGCGTGGGTCTCGCGTGCTCGACGTACTTCCGCGACTATCGGATCTCGTCGCATTTTTCCTACTCCTCTAACAATTCTTGTGGGGTGCAGATAATCGGGGGTTCATAACCTGCCAAGCGACACATACGCTCAATCTCGTTCGACTTCAATAACTGCCCACCTCATCCACGGGCACCCCCACACTAGCCCCCCAACGTCACTCGCCCAACTACGCTACGGGCGGACACAGCCCCCCCACCTCGCGTGCGTCCGCCACTCTCAGGGCCTTGCAGGTGTTGTATGGGAAGCGTACTGTGTGATTATCGCCCGAATGACAGGCATCAACTCAACCGGCACTTCAACTACCGCCCAGTCCTCGCCCTTGAAAATCTCCTCGTCTTCGGCGACCGCTTCCTCTTCGGTTTGTGTCATATAGTGGACAAGAACTCGACGCACTCGTTCTTCATTCCATCCAGACGGAAAACGCACAGTGGCCATTTGCTCCTTCTCGTCAGCAAAGCGGCAAGTCAGTCCGTCTTTGCGCTGCCCCAACTACGCTACGGGCGGACACAGCCACCCTCGCATGCGTCCGCCCATCCGCCAATCCATATCCACGTCCCCTGTCGTTACCGATTGCGCCGGTCCAAACTCAATAGTCCCATCCCTAACACCGGCGGCTTCCCCTTGCTCTCATCCCGCCCGAAGTTGAGCACCTCGCCGTCCTGCGTGATCGCCTCCACCGCCAGGCCGAGGCTCTGCAACTCCTTCACGAGCACCTTGAACGAGGCCGGAACGCCCGGCTCCTGCACCGGCTCGCCCTTCACGATCGCCTCGTAAGCCTTGACCCGCCCCTGCACATCGTCGGACTTGATGGTGAGCATCTCCTGCAAAGCGTGGGCCGCGCCGTAGGCTTCCAACGCCCACACCTCCATCTCGCCGAACCGCTGCCCGCCGAACTGGGCCTTGCCGCCCAGCGGCTGCTGCGTCACCAGGCTATAGGGGCCGGTGGAGCGAGCATGTACCTTGTCCTCCACCAGGTGGTGCAGTTTCATCATGTAGATCATCCCCACCGTCACCGGACGGTCGAAAGGCTCGCCGGTCTTCCCGTCGTAGAGGATCATCTTGCCCAGAATCGGCAACGGGTCGGCCACCTCCGCGCTGACCTGATTCGCCAGCGGCTCGACCTCCTCGTCCGGCAGCGCGGACACATCCCGCCCACGATCCTCCAGCCAGATGCGCAGACAGGCCACCCGCGCCCGCCGGTCCACCTCGGCCCGCTCCGCCAGCGAACGGGTATCATCCTCGAACGAGAGCAACTCCTCCGGCTCATAGCCGCGCTCTCGCAGCCACTCCCGCAGCACCGACCGCCGGGCGTAAATGCGGTCGTCAATCAGCCGCTCCACGTCGTACCCCAACTCCGACAGCCAGGCGACGATGTACAAGCGGCGGGCCTCCTCGTCGTCCTCCAAAGTCTCCAAGGGGTATCGCTGCCCCTTCAGCCAGGCCCAGGCCCGCTCGGTGATCTCCTCCCAGGCCCGATCAATGAGCCAGGCCCGCGCCAGTTCCGCCTCCACCTGCTCCTCGCTCGCCCCGTCGAACACCGGAGTGACGGCCCGGAATCCCAGCCGATGGACAGCCCAGCCCAAGTGCGTCTCCAGCACCTGCCCGATGTTCATCCGGCCCGGCACGCCCAGGGGGTTCAGAATGATGTCAATCGGGGTCCCGTCGGCCAGGAAAGGCATATCCTCGACCGGCACGACCTGGGAGACGACCCCTTTGTTACCGTGCCGCCCGGCCATCTTGTCCCCCTCGGTCAACTTGCGTATTTGGGCCACGCTGACGCGCACCATCTTCTCCACGCCGACCTTGAGGTCGCGGTGCTCCTCCCGGTCGAAGACTTTGATGTCCACCACCCGCCCGCGCTCGCCGTGCGGCAGTCGCAGACTGGAATCCTTCACCTCACGGGCCTTCTCGCCGAAGATCGCCCGCAGCAGTTTCTCCTCCGGGCTCAGTTCCTTCTCTCCCTTGGGGGTGATCTTGCCGACCAGGATGTCCAGCGGGCCGACCTCCGCCCCCACGCGGATGATGCCCTCGTCGTCCAGATCCTTCAACGCCTCCTCGCCGACGTTGGGGATGTCGCGGGTGATCTCCTCCGGGCCCAGTTTGGTATCCCTGGCCTCCACCTCGTGCTTTTCGATGTGGATGGAGGTGAACCTATCCTCGCTCACCAGCCGCTCGCTGATGAGGATGGCGTCCTCGAAGTTGCCGCCCTCCCAGGACATAAAGGCGCACAGGACGTTGTGCCCCAGGGCCAACTCCCCGCCGTCGGTGGATGAACTGTCCGCCAGCACCTGGTCTTTCTTGACCCTCTGCCCCTTGAAGACTACCGGGCGGTGGTCTATGCAGGTGCTCTGGTTGGAACGGGTGTACTTGTGCAGGTCGTAGGTGTGCAGTCCATCGGGATGGCGCACCACGATTTTGTCGCCGGTGACGCTGACCACCTCCCCATCGTCACGCGCCAACACCACCTGCCCCGAATCGAGGGCCGCCCGCCACTCCATTCCGGTGGAGACCAACGGGGCCTCCGGGCGCACCATCGGCACCGTCTGCCGCTGCATGTTGGAGCCCATCAGGGCCCGGTTGGCGTCGTCGTGCTCCAGGAACGGGATGAGGGAAGCGGAGACGCCCACGATCTGGCACGGAGCCACGTCAATGTAATCCAACTGCTCCGGCGGCACCGTCAGGAACTTGTCGGCTCGCCGGGCGGCGACGCGCCGATTCACGAAGTGCCCTTTCTCGTCCAACTCCGCGTTCGCCTGGGCGATGGTGTATTTGTCCTCCTTGTCCGCCGAAAGATAGACCGGCGGCTCGCTGCTCACGAAGGGGACGACCGGCACCTCCTCCTCGACCCATTCGAGGGCTGCGATACGGGCCGCCAACTCCGGCGTGACCTCGATTCCCGCCTCGGCGACCACCGCGCCGCTCTCCTTGTCCACCACATCCTCCCGCAGGATGCAGCCCGTCAACGCCTCGACGGTCGGCGGGACGGAATGTATCACCTTGCGATAGGGGGTCTCGATGAACCCCAGCGCGTTCACCCGCGCGTGAGTCGCCAGGCGGCCAATCAGACCAATGTTAGGCCCCTCCGGCGTCTCGATCGGGCAGATGCGGCCGTAGTGGGTATAATGCACATCCCGCACGTCGAACCCGGCCCGCTCTCGTCGCAGGCCGCCGGGCCCCAACGCGGAGAGGGTACGCTTGTGGGTCAATTCCGCCAGCGGATTGGTCTGCTCCATGAACTGCGAAAGTTGGCTGGAGCCGAAGAACTGGCGGACGATCGCCACCACCGGACGGATGTTCACCAGGTTGACCGGGGTCAGCGTCTCCGCCTCGCGGATGGACATCCGCTCCACCACCAGCCGTTCCATCCGCCGCAGGCCGACCCGCAACTTGTTCTGAATCAACTCCCCGACCGTCTTGACCCGCCGGTTGCCGAGATGGTCAATGTCATCGGCGTCCTCCATGCCGTTGTTGATGCGGATCATATGCTCCACCAGGGCGATGATGTCCCGCTTGGTGACGGTGCGGTGGCTGAGGGGAATGTCGAAGCCGAAACGCTGATTCAGTTTATACCGCCCCACCCGTTGCAAGTCGTACCGGCGGGGGTCGAAAAGTTGCTGGTCGAGGTACTCGCGGGCGTTCTCGATTTTGGCCGGGTCGCCGGGGCGCATACGGCGGTAGAACTCCAACAACGCCTCCTCCGCCAGCGTGCGCCCGTTGCGCGGCTCCCACTTCGGCTCCTGCCGGATGGTCGTGAGGATGTAGCGGTGATTGGGGTTGGTGTCCGCGTCCTCGAACAGGGCCAGGAGTTCCTCATCGGTGCCCTCGGTCAGGATGTCGTCGCCGGTTCGGTCGTCCACCGCCGCCAACGCCCGCAGAAGAATCGTCACCGGCACCTTTCGCTTGCGGTTGAACTTGATCGTCAGATAGTCCGACTTGCGGGTCTCGAACTCCATCCACGCGCCCCGATCGGGGAT
Organism: Anaerolineae bacterium; assembly: GCA_027079895.1. Classification (GTDB taxonomy): domain Bacteria; phylum Chloroflexota; class Anaerolineae; order B4-G1; family B4-G1; genus JALWUZ01. The sequence continues at coordinate 512 of JALWUZ010000719.1, read as the reverse complement.
CATCTTCGCCATACAGAGCCGCCGTCCGGTCTTGCGGTCTTCCTCGATGTCGAAGTAGACGCCGGGGGAGCGGATCAACTGGCTGACGACCACCCGCTCGGTGCCGTTGATGATGAAGGTGCCGTCGGCGGTCATCAGCGGGAAATCGCCCAGGAAGATCTCCGACTTGATGACCTGGCCGTTCTCCAGATTGTGGAGCACGACGTCCACGTGCAGTGGGGCGGCGTAGGTGATGTCCCTTTCCAGGCACTCCTCCTCACTGTACTTGGGCTCGCCGAAGCGGTAACTCAGGTCGAACTGAGCCTCTCTGGCCTTCGAGCCGGGGAAATAGAGTTTGAGATTGCCGTTGAAACTTTCTATGGGGGAGATTTCATCGAAGAGTTGGGCCAGTCCTTCTTCCTGGAACCAGCGGAAGGATTTGAGTTGCACCTCAATCAAACGGGGTAACTTTTCCGCATTGGTGATACGGGCGTATGACTTTGTTCCCAGATAACTCATCCCCACCAATCCTT
>JALWUZ010000718.1 GCA_027079895.1 Anaerolineae bacterium | reverse complement strand
GCCGGAGAACCGCGCCCTGCTGATGCCGATCGCCCTGGGGATTCCGGTGCTGCTGGCGGTGCTCGTCACCCTGGCCTACCTGACCCTCGGCTCCCAGGCCCGTTATCAGAGCGTCGTCAAGCAGGCCCAGGAGGAGATCGCCCTGGCCCAGGCCGCCACGGGGGACCCGGAGGCGGCCCGCTCCCACTGGTCACGGGCTTTGGAACACGCCCAGACCGCCGTCGCCCTGCGGCCCGAAGACCCCACCGCTGCCGCCCTGTTCAATCAGGCCCAAGCCGCCCTCGACAGTCTCGACGGCATCGTGCGGCTCCATCCCATCCTGCTGCGGGACTTCGGCACGGGGACGGTGCCGCGCCACCTGGTCGTCCACGGCACGATGATCTTCGTCCTCGACCCGGCCGGCGGCTGGGTAGCGCGAGTGACCCTCAATCAGTCCGGCGACGGGCTCGTCGAGAGCGATTCACCAATCCTGGTGCAGACCGGCCAGCGCATCGGCGGCGGGGAGGTCGGCCACCTGGTGGATTGCGTCTGGGTCAAGGTGGGGAGCGGACGGCGAACGAGCGGCCTGCTGGTGTTGGAAGACGGCGGGGCGTTGGTGGATTACGACCCGTCCTGGGAAGGAGAAGGGGGCACACCGCAGTTGAGCCGCTCCTTCCTCCAAACCCCGCCCATCACCCCCGGCCCGGTGGGCTCGTTCGAGGGGCGGTTCTACGTCCTCGACCGTGGGCTGCCCCAAATCCGGCGGTACGCGCCTCAGGGGGACGTGTATCCCCTGCCGCCGTCCAACTACTTCGCCGCCCCGGACCAACTGCCGCGCCCGCTGGCGGAGGCCCAGGATATGGCGATTGACGGCAACATCTACCTGCTCTACGAGGACGGGACTGTGCTCAAGTTCCTGGGAGGGGAGCCGCAGCCTTTCGACAGCAGCGGGGTGCCGGGCGGAATCGGTCAGGCGGTGGCGATGGCGGTGGACCCCGCCGGCAACGGGACCGTCTACATCGCCGACCGGGCCGGACAGCGAGTGGTCTCCCTCTCCCCCGACGGGACTTTCCTGCGCCAGTTCCGCGCCGCCGAAGCCTTCGACGCGCTGGAGGCCCTGACGGTGGATGAGAGTTCCAAGCGGCTCTACACCATCAGCGGGGGGCGGCTGTTCGTCGCCGCGCTACCGTGACGGGGTAGGTTGTGTTATAATCCGGCGGGCTTGGCCCAGACCTCAACGGAGGAGAGTTATGAACAACAAGGTTTTTAGCAGTGTGCTCGTTTTCGGCCTGGTCGTTGGCCTGCTGGGGATGATGGGGCCTCGAAGCGCGGCTGCCCCGGAGTCCAACGTCGCCCTGACGGCCCCAGGCCCTCAGGTCGTGGTGCTGCTCGACAATCGGTACATACCGCACCACGTCCCGCCGCCCGCGCGACCGGAATGGGCCGCGCAGTCGGCGACGTTCGTTGTCAACTGGAACCCGTCTACCTGTTCCGGCTCCATCTCCCCCTGGTCCGACGAGGCCAAGACGGCCTTCAGTTACGCCGTGAACATCTGGGCCGGGCTGCTCAATTCCAGTCAGACCATCGTGGTGGACGCCTGCTGGCGTTCCGACCTGGGGGCGGGGGTGCTCGGCGCGGCCGGGACGACCACGATCCATCGGGATTTCCCCGGTGCGCCGGTGACCGGGACCTGGTATCCGGCGGCCCTGGCGAACGCGCTCACCAACTCCGACCTGAACGGCGGCACCGCCGAGATCAACGCCAACTTCAGCAGCACTTTCAACTGGTACTACGGCACCGACGGCAACACGCCCAGCGATAAGGTGGATTTCGTCTCTGTCGTGCTCCACGAGTTAGGGCACGGCCTGGGCTTCTACGGGATGGGGAACGTGACCCTCGGACTGGGCACCGTCAGGTATAGCGGCTACCCCGGCATCTACGACCAGTTCACAGAGGACGGAGACGGCACCCCGTTGCTGAGTTACACCAATCACTCCGTCGCCCTGGGCAACGCTTTGACCGGCAAGGTGGGCGGCGTCTACTTCAACGGGACGCACGCCAACGAGGGCAACGAGGGCGCCCGTGTCAAACTCTACAGCCCGTCCCCCTGGCAGGAAGGTTCCAGTTACTCCCACCTCGACGAGATTTTCAACGGCACTCCCAACGCGCTGATGACCTACTCCCTCGGCTACGGCGAGTCGGAGCACAGCCCCGGCCCGGTGATGCTCGGTATGTTCGAGGATATGGGGTGGACGCTCGCCAGCCCGTCCCCCGCGCCGACGGTGACTTCCATCACGCCCAACAGCGGCGTTCGTGGGAACACGGTCAGCGTCACCATCGCCGGGAGCAATTTCCAGTCGGGGGCGACCGTCAAGTTGACCAAGTCCGGCGAGTCGGACATCAGCGGCACCTCCGTGAACGTGGTCAACGCCTCCCAGATCACCTGCGACCTCCCGCTGGCCGGGGCCGCCGTCGGGCAGTGGAACGTAGTCGTCACCAATCCCGACTCCCAGAGCGGGACGCTGCCCAACGGCTTCACCGTCAGCGAGCCGCCGCCGACTGTGACCTCCATCTCACCCGACAACGGCGACCGGGGGAGCGCGGTCAGCGTCACCATCACCGGGAGCGATTTCCAGTCGGGGGCGACCGTCAAGTTGACCAAGTCCGGCGCGACGGACATCGCCGGTACGGCGGTGAACGTGGTCAACGCCACCCAAATCACTTGCGACTTCCTCCTGGTGGGCGCGGAGACCGGCCAGTGGAACGTGGTCGTCACCAACCCGGACTCCCAAAGCGGGACGCTGCCCAACGGCTTCACCGTCAACGAACCGCCCGCGCCGGACGTCACTTTGTCCCAGCGGCTCATCGGCCGTGACTTCCAGCCGGGCGACCCAATCACCTTCGTGCTCTCCATCGCCAATGTGGGCGATATGACCGCCGTGCAGCCCGTCGTCGTGGATCATCTGCCGGATGAGGTCATCACGGAAACCTACGCCAGCGACCTCAACGTCTCGCCAATCGGCAGTTTCTCGTTCACCTGGAACGTGGAGCAGTTGTCGGCGGGCGAGAGCGGGGTCATCACCATCTACGGGTGGATTGCGCCCACGGCGACTTTCCCGTTTGTGAACATCGCCACCATCGCCGACGCCGGCGACCACACGCCGGACAACAATACCGGACTGGCGATCGTGGGCGGTTATGAACTCTATCTGCCCCTGGCGATGCGCGAGGGGTAATCTCAACGCTCAGGAGGTATCCAAAAAGTGAAACTCTATCGTCTCGAAACCGTTTCCTGGCAGGACTCGCAACTGCTCTATCACGCTCTGCCGCGCATCGGGCGGGAGGGGCTGTTCCTCCTTTCCCCAGCCTCGCCCTACGTCTGCGTCGGCTATCACCAGGACGCGGCCCAGGAGGTGGACCTGGACTATTGCCGCGCGCACGACATCCCGGTCGTCCGGCGGGAGGTCGGCGGCGGGGCGGTCTATCTCGACGGGGAGCAACTGTTCTGGCAACTGGTCATCCACAAGGATAACCCGCTCGTGCCGGTCGGGAAGGACGCTTTCTACCGCCGCTTCCTCCAGCCGCCCATCGAGACTTACCGCGCCCTGGGGATTCCGGCCGAGTACAAGCCGGTCAACGACATCATCGCCAATCACCGGAAGATCTCCGGCACCGGCGTGGCGGAGATCGAGGACTACATCATCTTCGTCGGCAATCTAATCGTGGATTTCAACTACGAGATGATGGCCCGCGTCCTCAAAGTGCCCGATGAGAAGTTCCGGGACAAGGTCTACAAGACGATTTACGAGAACCTCTCGACGATCAAACGGGAGATCGAGGATGTGCCGCCGACGGAGGAGTTGTGGACGCTGATGGCGGACAAGTTCGCCGCGCTGCTGGGCCCGTTGGAAGAGGTGCGGGAGGTGGAGCCGGACTTGCGGGCGAAGGCGGACGAAATCGCGGACTGGCTGCTCAGCGACGAGTGGCTGCTCCAGCCCCGACCGGAACGGGAAGGGCGCAAGGTCAAGGTGCGGGCCGGGGTCGAGGTGGCGCACAAGATGTACAAGGCCCCCGGCGGCCTGATTCGCTCCACTTACCAGGTGGAGGAGGGGCGCATCGCCCAGGTGGAGTTCTCCGGCGACTTTTTCTTCTTCCCGGCGGAACGGCTGGGCGACTTGGAGGCCGCTCTGGTCGGCGTCCGCCCGGAGGAGGCGGAGGAGGTCATCGCCCGCTTCTACGAGGAGCACGGGGTCGAGAGCCCCGGCGTCACGCCGGCGGATTTCGCGCGGGTGCTGGCCTGAACGTCGCCCGCGTCGTGATAATCACCGGCGAGGGCCGGTGCGGACTGCGTTTCGCACCGGCCCTTTGTTGCTGACCGCGTCACACTGATTGACAGTTAAGCCATTCTCATTTAGAATACGGTCACTTCTAAGGGGGTCTGTAATTCGAGATGAAAGAATATCCAACCAAGCAACTGCGCAACGTCGTCCTGCTGGGGCATGGAAGCGCGGGCAAAACCTCGCTGACCGAGGCACTGGCCTTCGCCACCGGCGCGACTAACCGGATGGGGGAGGTGGAGAACGGCACCACCATCGCCGACTTCGATGAGGAAGAGATCCGCCGCCACATTTCGCTGAACCTGTCGCTGGTGCCGGTCGAGTGGCAGGGCTGCAAGATCAACCTGCTGGACACGCCGGGCTACACCGATTTCGTCGGGGAGGTGAAGAGCGCGGTGCGGGTCGCCGACCTGGCCCTGATTCTGGTGGATGCCGTCTCCGGCGTCGAGGTGGGCACCGAATTGGCCTGGAATTTCGCCGCGGAGCAGGGTTTGCCGCGTATGGTCGTGGTCAACAAGTTGAACCGCGAAAATTCCAGTTTGGAGCGCACGCTGGAGTCCCTCCGCGCGGCTTTCGGGGAGAATTTCGTGCCGCTGAGCCTGCCAATCGGCGCGGAGGGGAACTTCTCCGGGGTGATTGATCTGGCGAAGATGAAGGCGATCACCGGCCCCAAGGGGGAGGAGGGAGAGATTCCCGCTGAGATGGCGGAGGCGGTCGAGGAGGCGCGGGCGGCGTTGATCGAGGCCGCGGCCGAGGCCGATGATGAGTTGATTATGAAGTATCTGGAGGAAGAGCCGCTCACTCCGCAGGAGATCAGCCGGGGGCTGCGGGCCGCCGTCCTGAATCAGACCGCCGTCCTGGTGGTGGCGATGGCGGCGACGGCCAACCTGGGGACTCCGGTTCTGCTGGACGCGCTGAAGGACTACGCCCCGTCCCCGGCGGATCGGGGCCCGGTGACAGCGGAGGGGGTCGCCGGTGAGGAGCAAATCGAGCCCAGCGACACGGCGCCGCTGGCCGCGCTGGTCTTCAAGACGATGGCCGACCCCTACGTGGGGAAGTTGACCTACTTCCGCGTCTACGGCGGGATGATGAAGTCCGACAGCCGCGTCTACAACAGCCGCGCGGAGGAGGAGGAACGGCTGGGGCAACTGTACGTGATGCGCGGCAAGGAACAGATGCCGGTAGTTCACTTGCACGCCGGAGACATCGGCGCAGTCGCCAAACTCTCCCACACCCTGACCGGCGACACTCTGTGCGACAAGGGGCACCCGGTGACGCTGCCCGGCCCGAACTTCCCGCCGCCGTTGTTCGCCGTCGCCGTCAGCCCCATCAGCAAGGCCGACCAGGCCAAGTTGGGGCCCACGCTGACCCGCATTTGCGAGGAGGACCCCACCCTCCACTGGCGACAGGAGCCGAGCACCCGCCAGACCATCCTGGAAGGGATGGGGGAGGCGCACCTGGACATCGCCGTGCGCCGGATGGAGAACCGTTTCGACGTGAAGGTGCAGACCTCCATCCCGAAAGTGCCGTACCGGGAGACTATCACCAAGACCAACGCCGACCAGTACCGCCACAAGAAGCAGACCGGCGGCGCGGGGCAGTTCGCCGAAGTGCATCTCCGGCTGGAACCGCTCCCCCGCGACTCCGGGTTCGAGTACGACTGGGAGGTGTTCGGCGGCGCGATTTCCCGCTCATTCGAAGGCTCGATCGAAAAAGGCATCAAGCAGGTGATGGAGCAGGGGGTCATCGCCGGGTATCCCGTCGTGGACGTGAAGGCGGTGGTCTACGACGGCAAGGAGCACCCGGTGGACTCCAAAGACATCGCCTTCCAGATCGCCGGGCGCGAGGCGTTCAAGAAAGTGATGCTAGGAGCCGGGCCGGTGCTCTTGGAGCCGATCTACCGCGTGACCATCACCGTGCCGGAGGAGTTCACCGGCGACATCATGGGAGACCTGAACACCAAGCGGGCGCGGGTGCAGGGGATGGATCAGCAGGGCGGCAAGAGCATCATCACCGCGTTGGTGCCGCTGGCGGAAATGCAGCGTTACGCCACCGACCTGCGCAGTCTGACGCAGGGGCGGGGGCTGTTCTCGATGGAACTCGACCATTACGAGGAGGTGCCGTCACATCTGGCCCAAGCCATCATCGAGGCGCACCAGCGGGAGAAGGAAGCGAAGTAACCGGCGGCCGATAAACAAGTCGGGTCGAGGGGGCTCGCTTCCTGACAGAGGCGGGCCTCTTTGTCATCCGAGGCCGTCGGCGGCCCTGCGGGACGGCATAGAGAGCGGCTTGAAACCTTCTCCGAGCACCTCGTTGCTGGCGTTGATCACCATGAACGCCTGGGGGTCGGCCCGCCCGACGATGCGGCGCAGACGGCCAATCTGCCGCCGGTTGATGACTGTGAAGATCAACGTCCGGCGCGTGCCGGTGTAGCCCCCCTCGCCCTGGAGCAGCGTGACGCCGCGGTTCAACTGCTGCAAGATCGTCTCCCGGATGAGGTCGGGCTGCCGGGTGATGATGAAGACCGACAAGCTGGCAGTGATACCCTCCTCGACCACGCTGACCGTCTGCGACATCACCCAGGAGGCGATCAGGGCGTAGAGAGCCGGCGCCAGGCCGAAGAAGTAGGCGGCTACTCCCAGGATGACCACGTCCATCGCCAGGAGCGACTTGGGCAGCGGGATGTCGTAGAAATGATGCAGGAGTTTGGCCGGTATCTCCGTTCCGCCGGAGGTGCCGTTGGCGCGGAAGACCAGGCTCTGTCCCAGGCCGTAGAGCAGGCCGCCGTAGGCCGTGTAGAGCAGAGGCTCGCCGCGGACTACCGGGACGTAGGGCTGCAAGAGATCTATCGCCGCGCTGACTACGGCCACCGAGAGGAGCGTCTTCGGGCCGAAGGCGGGGCCCAAGACCTTCATGGCCCAGAGCAGGAAGGGGACGTTCAACGCCAACAACGTCACCCCGACCGGCCAGCCCCACAGCCGGTTGGCGAACATCGAGAGACCGGTGAACCCGCCCGGCACCACATCGTTGGGGTCCAGGAAGATGTCAACGGAAAGGGCCATCAGGATGCTGCCGGTGACGATCAGCAGGCCGTCGAACAGCGGTGATTTGGAGCGGTGAACAGGCATAGTGACCTCCTTTTGGCAGGATGATACCCGCCTCTGGGAAAACTGGCAAGCGAGGGAAACGATATGAGCGATGACTACGACGGCGCGTGGAAGGAGGCGTTGGATGAGTACTTCGAGGAGTTCGTCGCGCTCCTCTACCCTTCCATCCACGCCGAGATAGACTGGGCCCGCGGCTATGAGTTCTTGGACAATGAGTTGCAGCAGATCTCCCCGGAGTCAGAGACGGGACAGCGGCGGGCCGACCGCCTGGTCAAAGTCTGGCGCAAGGACGGCACCGAGGCCTGGGTCCTCATCCACGTCGAGGTGCAGAGCCAGAAAGACCCCACTTTCGCCGAGCGGATGTACGTCTACAACTACCGCATCTTCGACCGCTATCACCGGCGGGTGGCGAGTTTGGCGGTGCTGGGGGACGAGCGGCCACACTGGCGGCCGTCCCGCTTCGAGCAGGAGTTGTGGGGCTGTCGGACGGTGTTCGAGTTTCCGGTGGTCAAGTTGACGGACTACCGGGAGCGGTGGGCGGAGTTGGAGGAGAGCGACAATCCCTTCGCTACGGTGGTGATGGCCCACCTGAAGACGCAGGAGACAAAGGGGAGTGAGGAGAAGCGGAAGAGGTGGAAGTTTGCCTTGATTCGGCGGATGTACGAGCGGGGGTACAGCAAGGATGATGTCCGCATCCTGTTCCGGTTCATAGACTGGCTGATGCAGTTGCCGGAAGCGGCGGAGCGGGAGATTTGGCAAAGAGTGAAAGAGTATGAGGAGGTGACTCAGATGCCATACGTGACCAGTGTCGAACGGTTTGGGTTCCAGCGCGGACTGAAAGAAGGTAGAGTGTTGGGCTTGAAGGAAGGCCAGGCAAAGGGGAGACGCGAGGGCCTGCTCGAGGGGATGCGCGAGGGCTTGCTCAAGGGGAGACACGAGGGCCTGCTGAACGGCATCGGGCTGGTGCTAGAAGTACGCTTCGGGGACCAGGGGATGAAGTTGCTGCCCCGTCTCCAGAAGGTGCAGGACATGGACACCCTACAACAGGTCACGGACCTCCTGCGCCGGCGCGACACCACCCTCGAAGACCTGGAACGCTTCATCGCCGAGTACGGCGGCAACGGGGCGGGGACGCAACACGGCCTCGAGGGATGACACGATGCCCCCTTACGTGACCAGCGTCGAACGGTTTGGGTTCCAGCGTGGACTGAAAGAAGGCAGAGCGCTGGGCTTGAAGGAAGGCCAGATAAAGGGGATGCGCAAGGGGCTGCTGAACGGCATCGGCCTGGTGCTAGAACTGCGCTTCGGGGACCAAGGGATGGAACTACTGCCTCGCCTCAAGAAGGTGCAGGACATGGACACCCTACAACAGGTCACGGACCTCCTGCGCCGGCGCGACACCACCCTCGAAGACCTGGAGCACTTCATCGCCGAGTCCGGCGGCGACTGGGCGGGGGGCACAGCATGAGCCGATTCTCAAACCGCCGCGTCGCCCTGGTCGCGGTCGTGGCGGCTCTCTACGCCGTCCTGACCTGGGGCGTCGCCCCCATCGGCTACGGGCCGCTCCAGTTCCGCGTCAGCGAGGTGCTCAAGGTGCTGGTCTTGTTCGACCCCTGGCTGGTGCTCGGTATCGGTATCGGCACCTTCTTCGCCAACCTGATGAGCCCTTTCGCCGGCCCCTGGGACCTGGCCTGGATGCCGTTCAGCGACCTGGTCGGCGGGCTGCTGGCCTGGGCGACGTACCGCTTCCTCCTGCGCGAACGCTGGCCGCTCATCCCGATGGCCCTCTACGCCACAACGACCGGCCTCGCCGTCGGGCTGATGCTCTGGGCATTCGGCCTGGGAGGATTTTGGTTCCTGACGGCCTCCGTCGCCGCCAGCGAGATCATCATCCTCGTCGGCGGTACACCACTGATGTTTTGGATCGAGGACGTTCTGGAGCAGCGGAACGTCGGCCTGAGGACACGGGAGGGAAGATGAGCGGATTACCCTACGACCTGGAGACGCCCCCCGGTCACAAGTCCGGCTTCGTCGCCGTCGTCGGGCGGCCCAACGTCGGCAAGTCAACCCTGGTCAATAGCCTGGTGGGACAGAAGATCGCCATCGTCTCCCCCAAGCCGCAGACGACCCGCAACCGCATCTTGGGGATTCTGACCCTGGATGAGGCCCAGGTCGTCTTCGTGGACACGCCCGGCATCCATCGCCCGCGCCATCAACTGGGGAAGGCGATGGTCGCCGCCGCAACCGGTGCGCTCCCCGACGCCGACGTGGTGATGTTTATGGTGGATGTCTCCACCCCGCCGACGGACGAGGACCGGATGATCGCCGACTTGATCCGCGACCAGTCCACGGCCCCGGTCATCCTGGTGCTCAACAAAATGGACCTCCTCCCGGCGGAGAAGGTCAAGCCCCACACCGCAGCCTATTGGGACCTGGCTCCCTACCACCGCGAGTGGATGATGACCAGCGCGACCAGAGGCGACAACCTGGACAAACTGCTGGCGATCATCATCTCACTGCTGCCGGAAGGCCCGCGCTACTACCCCGGCGACCAGGTGACAGACCAGACGGAGCGGGAAATCGCCGCCGAGTTGATCCGCGAACAGGTGCTCCGCTACACCCGTCAGGAAGTGCCCCACGCCGTCGCCGTCTTGGTGGAGGAGTTCAAGGAACGGGAGAACGGGGTAGTTTACGTGTCGGCCACCGTGTTCGTCGAAAAGGAGTCCCAGAAAGGCATCATCATCGGCAAGAAGGGGCAGATGTTGCGCCAGATCGGAGCCGCTGCCCGACGGGAGATCGAGCGGATGGTCGGCGGGCAGGTTTACCTCGACTTGTGGGTCAAGGTGCGCAAGAACTGGCGACGGGACGAGCGGGAACTCCGCCGGCTGGGATACGCCGTCGGGTGACGTGGCCGTCGAAAGCACGCGCCGCCGGGGACATAATACGGCCCGGCGGCGCGTGTCGTTTTGCTGCTCGTCGCTCACTCCGCTATCTGCGGCAACTCGCTCAACGCCCGCTCCAACTTCTCCTGCTCTAACTCGTAGTCCGGCAACTCGCCTCGATGGAAAGCGTCGTAGGCCGCCAGGTCGAAGTGGCCGTGTCCGCTGGCGTTGAAGAGAATCGTCTTCGCCTCCCCGGACTCCTTGCAACGCATCGCCTCATCGTACACGGCTTTGATAGCGTGGGCCGTCTCCGGGGCCACAATCAGCCCCTCGGCGCGGGCGAAACTTTCCGCCGCCCCCAGCACCGCGTTTTGATGGTAAGCGCGGGCCTCGACAACCCCCTGGTCGAGCAGAGCGCAGATGCTCGGTGCCATGCCGTGATACCGCAGCCCTCCGGCATGCACCGGCGCGGGGATGAAACTGTGCCCCACCGTGTGCATCTTCGCCACCGGGCCGGTCTTGGCCGTGTCCCCCCAGTCATAGGCGTACTTCCCGCGTGTCATACTGGGGCAGGCGGTGGACTCGACGAAGACGGCCCGCATATCCGGGCGGCTGCCGTCCAGTTTGTCCTTCAGGAAGGGGAAGATGAGCCCCGCCGCGTTGCTGCCGCCTCCGGCGCAGGCGATGAGGATGTCGGGGTAATCGTCCGCCATCTCCATCTGCTGACGGGCCTCCAGGCCGATGACCGTCTGGTGCAAGAGGACGAAGTTGACCACGCTCCCCAGCGAGTACTTCCAGCCCTCGTGGGAGACGGCGTACTCGATCGCCTCGCTGATGGCGATTCCCAGGCTGCCGGTCGTCTCCGGGTCCTGCGCCAGGATGGCC
>JALWUZ010000717.1 GCA_027079895.1 Anaerolineae bacterium | reverse complement strand
GACAAGCCCTCCCTCTCGATCGGGGCCCTGGAATTCGACCCCACCGACCCGACCTCCAATACCCTGGTCGCCGGCATAGGCCGTTACAGTTCCCTGGGCAGAGCCGGGGGCCCGCGCTCCGGCCTGTTGCGCACCACCGATGGGGGCGCGACGTGGACGGAATTGCAGGGACTCGTGGGCAAAAACATCTCCGGTGTGGCCCTGCGAGGCAACACAATCGTCGTCTCGGTTGACAATGCGGACAGCGGCTCTTTCTGCGATAGCAGAGGGCTCTTCCTCAGCTCGAATGCCGGGATAACGTTCACCAAAGTTGGGCCGCCGGGGGTCGCCTTCGACCTGGCCGGAGATTCCGTGTACACTAAAGAACTCTACAGCGGCCTGACCTACGCCGCAACCTGCTCAGGCGGAACCTGGGCTAACGGCGTCTACAAATCCACCGACACCGGCACGACCTGGACTAAAATCAGCAACGCGGCGATGGACGCCCTGATTGTGAACGGCACCACCGACAACATCATAATCGCAGCCCACGACAGAAAAGTTTTCGTCAACATCGTCCAGCGCGGCCGTCCGGTCGGAATCTTCTACTCCGGCGACGGAGGCGCGACCTGGAGTCAGATGGACCTCCCCCTCATCCCCGCCGCTTCCCAGAAGGATGTCAACGACCTGACCCCTGGCACCCCCATCACGGTCACTACCTGGTGGCATGGGCTCTCGACCGGTGATATGGTCGAGGTCGCCGGCGTGAGCGGCACGCTAGGAGCCAACGGAATCTACACTGTCACCGTGCCCAACGCCGATATCCATCATTTTGTGTTGAACGGGACCAGCGACTCCACCCCCTACGCCGGTGGCGGCAAATGGGTCAAACTCGGTCAGATTAGCAACGTGACGCCTGGCTCCCCCATCACCATCACCACTCGCGAGAACCACGGGTTGTCGAATGGGGACAAAGTGCAGATCCGGGACGTCGGCGGCACCACCGGCGCCAACGGCATCCACACCGTCACCGTGATCAGTGACACCCAGTTCTCCCTGAACGGCACCACTGACTCGACCCCTTACACCGGCGGCGGCAATTGGCAAAAGGTCATCGGCCCGAACCCCGGCAGCCAGGGCGCACTTCACTCCTCCCTCCGCGTGGCTTCCAACCTGCCCCTGACCCCGACGGTGTACCTGGGAGGGGACCGTCAAGGATGGCCGCTGCCCAGTTACGTCGGTGCGTGGGATTACACCGGCAACCTCTTCCGCGGCGATACTACGCTCCCCGTCAGCGGGACCGCTCCCTCCCCTCAATGGGAGCACCTGACCCACTCCAACAACGTGCCCAAAACTCCGGAAGGAGGCACAGCCAGTTCTAGCGCCCCGCACGCCGACTCACGCGACCTGGCGATTGACGCCAACGGCGACCTCATCGAAAGCGACGACGGCGGCATCTACCGCCGCACCAACCCCCACGACAACACCGGCGACTGGTACTCGCTCAACGGCAACCTCCAGATCTCCGAGATCCACGCCCTGGCTTACGACCATCTATCCCACGCGCTCATCGGCGGCTGCCAGGACACCGGAGCATCCGCCCAGCGATCCGCCGGAGACCAGGTGTGGCTCGCCCTGGCCAGCGGCGATGGCGGCGACGTCGCCGTGGACAACATCGTCCTGGCCGACAGCGACCAATCGGTACGCTACTCCAGTTCCCAAAACCTGTTCGGATTTCGCAGGACAGTGTGGGACGCTGCTGGCAATATGGTTGATTCCGACTGGCCGACTATGACAGTCGTCAGCGGCACCGCACTCGTGCCCCAGTTCTACACCCCCATCGCCACCAACGAAGTGACCGGCAACCGGCTACTCATCGGCGGCTACAACTCGCTCTACGAGTCGCTGGACGGGGGCGGGACCATCACCGAGACCGGAGTGGGCATCCGGGTCAACGGCAACTCTTGGAGCAGCGGCAATGCCATCGTCTACGGGGGAATGCGGAACGGTGTCCCCAACCCCGACCTCTTCTACGTCGCCGCTGGCTACACCCAGGTCGCCGTGCGCATCAGCAGCAGCGGCCCCATCACCAAGTACACCGTCTCCGGGGCGTGGGGGCTTCGAGGAGTGGCCGTTGACCCCACCGATTGGCAGATTGCCTACGCCGTTGACCACAACCAAGTCTTCCGCAGCACCGACACCGGCCAAACCTGGACCGACATCACCGGCTCGCTGTCGGATACCGACCTGCGCAGCATCGTAGCCGCGCCGGGGATGTTGTTCGTCGGCGGCGGCCAGGGTGTGTACGTGATGGACACGGCCACCGGCAAGTGGTACGACTTCGGCGTCGGCCTGCCTAACGCCCCGGTGTGGGACCTCGATTACGACGACGAGGATCACGTGTTGGCGGCCGGCCTCCTGGGACGCGGCGCATGGCTGCTCTCCACCGACATGGCCGACATTATAGTCAGCAAGACCGTCAGCACCGCCACAGCCGACATCGGGGACGTGGTCACTTACACCTACCGCGTCACCAACACCGGGACACTGTCCCTCACCGTCGCAGCGGTTGACGACGAACTGGGGACTGTGACGCTGGGGACTACCATCCTGACGCCGGGAGCCAGCACCAGCGGCATCCTGACCCACACCGTCGCCGAAAGCGACCTGCCCGGCCCCATAACCAACACCGTGACCGTCACCGGCACCTATACCCTCTTCGGCGGCGGCAGCGTGACGGCCACCGACTCCGCCATGCTGACGGTGGTCGGCCATCCGGCCCTCACCGTCACCAAACAGGCCAGCAGCGACAGCGCGGGGATGGGTGAGACCATCACCTACACCTACCGCGTCACCAACACCGGTGACGTGATCCTCAACCTCGCCGCCGTGGACGACCTCCTGGGGGCTGTGACGCTGGGCACCGCCAGCCTCGCGCCGGGGGCCGGTACCGGCGGCACGCTGACCTACACCGTCACCGAGAGCGACCTGCCGGGCCCCATAACCAACACCGTGACCGTCACCGGCACACCGCTGGCCGGGGCCGCCGTCACCGCCAGCGACAGTGCCACTGTGACGCTGGTCACCAACCCGGCGATCGCCATCAACAAGCAGGCCAGCAGCGACAGCGCGGGGATGGGTGAGGTCATCACCTACACCTACCGCGTCACCAACACCGGCGACGTGACCCTCGTCCCCGTCGTCACGGTGGACGATATGCTGGGAGTCGTGGGCTACAGAATCGGAACAGCGGTGTTGGAGTCCATCAGCCTGTCACCGGGGAATAGTGCCAGCGGCATCCTGACCTACACCATCACCGAGGACGACCTGCCCGGCCCCATAACCAACACCGTGACCGTCACCGGCACACCGCCGGCCGGGGACAGCGTGACCGCTCACGCCACCGCCACGGTCGCAATGACGCCG
>JALWUZ010000716.1 GCA_027079895.1 Anaerolineae bacterium | reverse complement strand
GGAGTTGGTCAGCCGGAGCACCAGCATATCGTAGCCGTCCGGGCCGCCGGGCTGAGTCTTCTCCCAGGAGTCGCCGATGTCAATCCAGGTCGCCAGGTCGGGGTGCGCGGCGGCGATGGCCGCTGCCGTGTCGAAAGTCTCCTCGACGGTGCGGTAGCAGGGGTAGCCGGGGATGCCGTTGACTTGGCCGGGGAGCCGCTCGCGGGGGGCGGTCAGTTGGGCGGTCAGTTTGGGCTCCACCGTGACGCGGAAGCCAGCGTCCAGGAGCCGCTCGTAGCCGGCGCGGTCAACTTCCAGGAGCAGGTAGCCGGCCGTGTAATTCACCTCCCACGGCTCGGTCCAGGCGGCGACGGCGGCCACCATCCCCCGGTCGGTGAAGTAGGCGCGGACGACCCAGGGGCCGTCGCCGGTGGGCAGGGAGGGCAGCCGCGCCCAGGGGGGAAGCAGGGAGAGCGTTGTCCCCGGCGGTGTAGAAAGCCGGTGGCCGCCGAACGGTTGGGCGGTCACCGGTGTGGTCAGCGTCGCAACGGTCAGGATGGCGAGGACGCAGTGCAGGATGCGGTTGGATTTGGCAGGTCTCATCGTTTGCTCCTCGGTGGGCTACATGCCCCAGATTGTTATGCGTTGGCCGTGATATTCCTCCTCACGGCGAAAGATTTTCTGCTCCCAGGTGCGGTGAGGGCGGCGGTCGAAGATGACCAGGTGACCCTCCTCCGCGCCGGAGCGGTCCAGATAGCCCCAGGTCTGCTCCAACCCCTCGGCGATCGTCCGTTCCAGCGATTTGTGGAGCACCTTCAACTCGATCACCACCCGCTGCTCACCGCCGGGGTAGGGCCAGATGATTAGGAGGTCGGTGCGGCGGCGGCCCAGGCCGTACTCGCGCTCCACCCGCCCGCCGCCGTTGACTATCCGCTGCAAGAAGGCTTGCAACAGCAACTGGGGGCCGGCCTCTTTGTAGTCGAACCGCTCTACCCAGTGCTCCGAGTGCTCCCGAAAGAAGTCCTGGAAGGCGGCCAGCAGTTTGTCCATTTCGAGCCGCCCGTCCGCGCCGATGTACCAGGCCGGTTGATGGGCGATGGTCAACTGAGTGCTGTAGGTCAGTTCGCGGGGGATGATCTCCTGGTAGATGGGGTTGGCGATTTGCAACTGGCCGTCGTCCACCCGCACCAGGCCCAAGTCCTGGGCGTACTGCAAGTCGTCGGTGGGAATCAGGTCGGGGCGTCCCAGCCCGGAGAGGAGGGGCTCGATGACCCGGCGGACGCGGGGCTCGCGCAGTTTGTCCATCAACTGGTCAATGTGGGTCTCGCGCCGGGCGATGATGCGCTCTTTGGCCTCCTCCACCAGCGCGGGGGTGATGGTTATGGAACGGTCGCGCCCCTCCTCCATCTGAAAGCAGACTTCGTACCCCAGGGCGTTCACCAGCCACGGCTGACCGCGCGTCAGTTCCCAGACGCGAGTCAGGGCGGCGTCGGCGAACCGCTGGCCCGTCTCCCGCGTGTGCTCGCCGTAGAGAGCCCGCACCTCCTCCGGCGTGAAGTCCCCCATCCGCAGCGAGGTCGCCTTGATGTTGAACGCGCTCCCGCCGGTGATGACCGCCTTCTCCGCGCTCGAATGGATGCGGTAGTCCCGCACATCCCGCACACCGCACAGGATGACCGTCTGGGGAAAGGCCGCCGGTCGGCGGGGGTAGCCGGCCCGCAACTGGCGGAGCACCGTGATGAGGGTGTCGCCCACCAGGGAGTCAATCTCGTCTATCAGCAGCACGATGGGTTTCTGGCTGTGCCGGGCCCACTGGGTCAGGAGGCGGCTCAAGGCGGCGTGACCGCCGCTCTCCTCCAACACCGGCCGCCAGTGCTCTTCCAGGTAGCGTTCCCCCAGGTAGAAGTGGGCGCTCAACGCCATCTCGTTCAGGATGGCCCGCATCCCCTCGTAGACGTTCTCCCGCGCGGCCTGGCCGACCTCGAAGTTGGTGTAGAGGCAGCGATACCGCCCCTCGGCGTTCAGGTACTCCATCAACGCCAACAGGCTGCTGGTCTTTCCGGTCTGGCGGGGAGCGTGCAGGACGAAGTATTTTTTCTGGGCGATGAGCCGCAGCACTTCGTCCAGGTCGAGCCGTTCCAGCGGCGGCAGGCAGTAGTGCTCCTCACACCGCACCGGCCCCGCCGTGTTGAAGTAACGTTCCATCGGACGGCCTCACATTTCGTCCAGGGGAAGCCCCAGGGCGGCGACGGTCTCCGGCCGGGGACGCCCGGTCGCGGCGTCCCAGCCGTACTCATCGTAGGCTCCCGCCAGGATGGTCTCCACGTCCGGGACGTGCCCCTCGGTGCCGCCGTCCAGCGGCTGGAGCAGCAGGTCGGGCAGGCGGTCGTCGGCGCGGGTGAGCCCCCGGCGCATGTTCAGCAGCCGCTTGAGGGTGACGATCCGCTTGCCGATGGTCATCAGGGCGGCGGGGGCGAGTTCCCAGCCGGTCGCCGCGTTCAGGGCGTCCAGCAGCGGCCCGACGCCGGGGTTCTGGAAGACACACAGGACGAGGGAGTTGTACAGGTTGCGCCAGGCCTGTTGCCGGGCGGCGGTGCGGCCTTTTTCGGCCGACGACTCGAAGCGGTCGCCGGGCAGGACGCCTAACTCCGTCGGCTGGCCCTGACCGGTGTCCACGCCGTACATGTCCCCTTGCAGGTGGCAGGCTCCGCGCGGCGAGAGGGCGTAAGTCACCGCCAGCCCGGCGAAGGCGCGGGGGTCGTGCATGGGGACTTCCAGGTTGTTGACCGTCGCCGACAGTTCCGGGACGCCGAACCGCTCCGCCAGCGCTGCGTTCCCCTCGGCCAGAAGGGCGCCGAATCCCTCGCGGTGGGCGAGCATTTCGATGAGGCGGTGGATGGTGGCTGCGTCCCCGTACCGAATCTCCAGGCCGCCGGTGTCCGCCGGGGTGAGGATGCCGCGCTCGAACATCTCGCAGGCCAGGGCGATGGTCACGCCGGTGCTGATGGTGTCCAGGCCGTACCGATTGCACAGGTGCCCGGCGTAGATGACCGCTTCCAGGTCGTCCACCATCACCAGGGAGCCGAGGGTGCCCAGCGTCTCGTACTCCGGGCCGTCCGCCGTCTCGACGCCGTAGGAGGGGGCGCGGGTCTCCCGGCCGCAGGCGATCGGGCAGCGGTAGCAGGCGACAGCCCGCTTCAGGTACCGGTCGGCCATGAGGATGCCGGAGAGGTTGCTGGCCCCGTCCCATTCCCCTTGCTGGTAGTAGCGGATGGGCATGTCGCCGAACATCAGGCCCATGTCAACGTAGCCGGGCGTCCCGGCCAGGCGCAAGGCCGTCACCGCCATGCTCTCGTCCATGTGGGCGGTGATCTCCTCGACGGTCGCTTTGAAGCGGTCTGGGTCGGCGAGGGGGATTCGTGCCCGTC
>JALWUZ010000715.1 GCA_027079895.1 Anaerolineae bacterium | reverse complement strand
CCCTGCGCCCGTCCGATACCGTCCATCCCCTGGACGTGGACGCGCTGGCCGCCCTGCTGGACACGGAGAGCGATTTCGCCGCCCACTTCCCCGGCTATGAACACCGTCCCCAGCAGGTGACGATGTTGCGGGCCGTGGCGCAGGCTCTCAATCGCGGGGAGCACCTCCTGGTCGAAGCCCCGACCGGCGTCGGCAAGTCGCTGGCCTACCTCATCCCCGCCGTCCACTGGGCGGTGCAGAACGGGGAGCGGGTGGTGGTCTCCACCAACACCATCAACCTCCAGGAGCAGTTGTATCACAAGGACTTGCCCGACCTGGCCCGTGCCCTGTCGCTGGAGTTCCGGGCGACGGTGCTCAAAGGCCGCTCCCACTACCTCTGCCCGTCGCGGCTGCTCTCGCTCCTGCGGCGCGGGGCCACCTCCCCCGATGAGGCCCGCGTCCTGGCGAAAGTCCTCGTCTGGCAAGCGCAGACTAACGACGGCGACGGCGACGCCCTCTTCCTCCCCAGCACCGTCGAACGCTCCATCTGGCGGCAACTTTCCGCCGACCACGAGGGTTGCATGCCCGACAAGTGCCGTCACTTCCAGAAGGGGGAGTGCTTTTTCTACAACGCCCGCCGCGCCGCCGACGCCGCCCATCTGGTGATCGTCAATCACGCCCTGCTGCTGGCGGACATCGCCGTGCAGAACCGCGCCCTGCCGGAGTACGACTATCTCATCGTTGACGAGGCTCATCACTTGGAGGCCGCCACGACCGACGGGCTCAGTTTCGAGGCCGACCGGCACAGCATCCGCCGTCAACTGAACGAAGTGGGGCAGATTGACGTCCAGGGGCGCGTCTCCGGCTTGCTGTCGGAGGTCATTGGCCGCTGTCAGAAGGGCAATCTGCCGCGCGAGGTGCTGGGACAGGTGGAACTGTCCGTCGGCAAGATCGGGATGGCGGTGGAGCGGGCCCTGCGGGAGAGCAACGCCTTCTTCGACCGCCTGGAGCAGTTCGTCGAGGAACATCGCGGGGGACGCAAGAGCCAGTACGCTTATCGGCTGCGGATTACCCCCAGCACGCGGGTGCAGCCGGCCTGGGAGGGGGTGGAGATCGCCTGGGACGCCGCCAACGCGCCCCTGGCCGCCATCGCCGACGACCTGGAGCGTCTGGCCGTCAGCCTGGACGACCTGGTGGGGTACGATGTCCCGGACGTGGAGGAGTTGCAATCCCAAATCCTGGGGGTGGCGCGGCGGCTGGCGGAGGCGCGGGGGCAGGTCAACCGGATGATCACCATGCCGGACCCCGACCTCATCTACTGGGTGCGGCTGGACCCCGACCGCAATCGGCTGAGCCTGCACGCCGCCCCGCTGCACGTCGGCCCGCTGGTGGAGGAGCATCTTTTCAACAAGAAGAGGGCGGTCATTTTGACTTCGGCCACGCTGCGCACGAACGACTCTTTCGACTACCTGCGCGAGCGGCTGAACGCCTGGGAAGCGGACGAACTGGCGGTCGGCTCCCCCTTCGACTACCGGAACTCGACGCTGGTTTACCTGGTGAACGACATCCCGGAGCCCAATCAGCAGGGGTATCAGCGGGCGGTGGAGCGGGGGATGGTGTCCCTGTTTCGGGCGACGCAGGGGCGGGCGCTGGCCCTGTTCACCTCCTACAATCAACTGCGGGCCACGCTGCGGGCCATCAAGGAGCCGCTGGCCCAGTCCGGCATCACCGTCCAGGCCCAGGGGGAGGGCTCGTCGCGGGCGCAGTTGCTGGAGGATTTCCGCACCGGCGAGCGGCGGGTGTTGCTGGGAACGCGCAGTTTTTGGGAAGGGGTGGACGTGCCGGGGGAGGCCCTCAGTTGCCTGGCGATCGCCAAACTGCCCTTCAGCGTCCCCAACGACCCGATTTTCGCCGCCCGTTCGGAGACTTTCGAGCGTCCCTTCTTCGAGTACGCCGTGCCGGAGGCGATTCTGCGCTTCTTGCAGGGGTTCGGGCGGCTGATTCGCTCCCGCACCGACCGGGGGGTGGTGGTCATCTTCGACAAGCGGCTGCTGACCAAGAGTTACGGCTCTCTGTTCCTGGACTCGCTCCCCGACCCGACGCTGCGGCAGGGTTCGCTGGCGATGCTGCCCCGCACCGCCGCCCGCTGGCTGGACGGGGAGGGGAAACTGTAGACGACTGAACCGAGGAGGGAGGTATGACCGAGTGGGGCCCCGACAATCCGCATCCGCTCTCCCGCATGAAAACCGAATTGGTCTGGGAGGGCAAGTATGACGAGTCCGGCAACCGCCGCCCGGTGCGCTTGCCGGACTCACCGCTGCCCTTGCAGCGCGTCGAGACGATTGACGAGCCGCGCGACCGCGAGAAGGCCAGCCAACTCACCCTGTTCGACGAGGACGCCTTCCACCAACGAGCCCACCGCGACGATTGGCGCAACATGCTCATCTGGGGCGACAACAAACTGGTCATGGCCGCCCTGCTGGAGGAGTTCCGCGGCCGGATTGACCTGATCTACATTGACCCGCCCTTCGACGTGGGGGCGGATTTCACGATGAAGGTGCAGATTGGCGAGGACAAGGAGCAGGTGCGAAAGGAGCAGTCCATCCTGGAAGCGGTCGCTTACCGCGATACCTGGGGCAAGGGGACCGATTCTTACCTGCACATGATGTACGAGCGGCTGACCCTGATGCGGGATTTGCTCAGTGAGCGGGGGAGCATTTACGTGCATTGCGATTGGAGGGTAAACGCCCTGCTTCGGCTAGTTATGGATGGATTGTTTGGCGTGGAGTGTTTCCAACGCGAGATCATCTGGCGTATCGGTTGGGTTTCTGGATATAAGACTAAAACTAGGAACTGGATCAGAAATCACGATACTATCCTGTTCTATGTAAAAAATCCTTCCGATTTCGTTTTCAATAAAGAGTACATACCCTATCCAGAAGGATATACTCGTCGGGATGGTTCTCCGCCAACGGGAGAAGGGTATCCGATTGAGGACACTTGGAATTGTAGCGATTTTGATCGCATGGACTCTATCCAGATTATGAGTTTTTCTGGCGAAAAAGTGGGTTTTGACACGCAAAAGAATGAGAACCTTCTAGAGCGCATCATCAAAGCCTCTTCCAACGAGGGCGACCTGGTGGCCGATTTCTTCTGCGGCAGCGGCACCACTTTGGCCGTGGCCGAGAAACTGGGCCGCCGCTGGATCGGCGTGGATTTGGGCCGTTACGCCATCCACACCACACGCAAGCGGTTGATCCAGGTGCAGCGCGAACTGCACGAAAAGGGCCAGCCCTACCGCTCCTTCGATGTCTACAACCTGGGGCGTTATGAGCGGCAATGGTGGCAGTTGGAGCGGCTGAAGGGCGCCGACGGCGAGCACCGCCGCATCGTCCTCCAATTCTACAAGGCCGCCGCTTTCCCCCCCTCTCCCGACAGG
>JALWUZ010000714.1 GCA_027079895.1 Anaerolineae bacterium | reverse complement strand
GCGGCCGCTCACACTCCCGCCCACGGTGACGTTGCGCCCCTCGGCGTCCTTCAACAACGCGGTCAGTTCGGCCAGGAAGTCGGCGTCCCGTTTCAACGCTTTTCTGACCTGCGCTTCCAGGGTCTCCTGGTTGTCCTCGTCGGTGGGGTCGGTCTTGAACTCCGCCAGGGCAGCCTCGGCGACCTTCTGGCCGCTAAACCGGCGTTCCAGGGCGGCGACGAGGGCTTCTCCGGCTTTCCGGGCCGCCGCCCGGCCTCCCTCGGCCAGGTAGGGGGCGAGGAAAGTGACGACGGCCGCAGCGATTTCGCGTGGGTCCATAGGCTATCACCTTCTTTGAGAGTCAGTCAGGATGTTCCTCTTGCTCCTATGCCGGAGCGTGGGAACGAGCAGCCCCCCTCCGCGCCTCACTTCCTCAGCAGCGGGATCTGGGCGAAGTCGTCCGGCGTCAGGTTGCCGACGTCCTCTTGGGAAGGCGGGTAGTCGCCCAGAATGTCCGCCTGGGTAGGGACGGCGTCGGCGGGCCAGGCCAAATCCATTATCCGGGTGTGATTGGTGTCCTGGGGGCCGCCGCCGATGCGCCACTGTTCCGCCTGGGGCTGCACGTCCCGCACACGCCGCACCCCGGCGGAGGGGAAGCCGTCCTGACTCAGGAGGGCGGCGACGTACCCCCAGGCGGTGGGGTCGGCGTCCGCGCCGAAGAGGGCCAGCGGCACCCGGAGCGTCACCGCCCGCTGGGCCGGGTCAACGAGCACCTTGACGTTCTCGCCGCTCATCTCCACCGGCGAGCCGTTGGCGTCCGGGCGGAGCACTTTCTGCGCCCAGCCTTCCACCCAGACGGCGTAGTCCCAGCCGTTGCCGGGTTCCAGGGCCCCGTTGCGCCCCTCCAACAGCAGCCGCGCCCCGGTCCCCGCGCCGGGGTCGGTGTCCAGGTAGACATCGAAAGCCTGCACCGAAAGCCCGATGCCGCTCCCCCAGACGTTGTTGATTGGGCCGTAAGTCTCGAACTTGAAGACCAGGTTGCGACCGTCGAGGCCGACGCTGAAACGCTCGAGGTC
Source organism: Anaerolineae bacterium (assembly GCA_027079895.1). Classification (GTDB taxonomy): domain Bacteria; phylum Chloroflexota; class Anaerolineae; order B4-G1; family B4-G1; genus JALWUZ01. The sequence continues at coordinate 2,366 of JALWUZ010000714.1, read as the reverse complement.
GAAGACGGCCGGCTCGAAGACCGGGTCGGTGGGGTAGGTGTAGGTGCCGGGCCCGTTGTCGTCGCCGGAGGGGTCGTCCACCACCAGGAACCACTCGACGTGGCTCAGGTCGGGGAGCACCAGTTTGAGCGGCCCTTCGGCGGGGAGTTGCTGCTGGTCCCGCTCCCCCTGCCCGACGACGAGGGAGAGCCGCAGGGCGTCCCCCGCGCTCAGTTCGCCCAGGGCTTCGAGGGGTACCGCCATCTCCAGGACGCGCTCGCCGACGGCGACGGTGTCCACCGGCTGAGGGTCGAGCCAGGCCGGTTTGGTCAGGGTGCCGCCGGCGAAGGAGAGTGTCCCGGTGACGCGCCCGTCGGCGATGGTCGCCTCGGCCAGGTGAGTAGCGTTGAAACCCAACGGCGTGCCGTGGCGGGACGTGCCGACGGGTGAGGTCTGGCCGGTCAGGCCGATGTAGAGGCCGACGACGGCGTCGCCCAGGGCGGCCCAATCCTGCTTGGCGTCCACCCGCAGGTAGAGGTTGTCCCGGTCGTAGCCGTAGTAGAAGGCGGCGACGACATCGCCGGCGCGGGCCTGCGCTCCGCCGCGTGCCTCGTAGCGGCCGGCGGCGGTCCATTCATCCTCGTCGGCCTGCCCGTCGAGGGTGGGGGTGATGATGCCGGTCGGCTCTTGGAGGGGGGCGACCGGGTGGGCGGCGATGATGGGCACGTCCACGAAGGGGGGCACCGGCTCGTTCAGCGACTCGTACACGCCGCGCAGGAGGGCACGGTAGCCCTCGTCGAAGTACTCGTCGTTGCCCGAATCCTGGTCGCTGCCGTACCACCAGAACCAGTCGGAGCCCTCGGCCAGGTACATGAAGTCCAGGGCCTGTGCCAGGGCGTCCGGGTCAATCGGCTCGCCCTTGAGGTCGTACTGGGCGAGGGTCTTGCGGGTGCGCAGGAGGTACTCCCAGGCGGTGTTCTCCTCCGGCTCGCCGATCCAGGTGGCGAAGTCGGTGCTGAACCACGCGCCGGGCCAGAGGTCGTCCAGTTCCCGCTGGTCGGGGAACATGGCGAGGTACTCGGAGGGGGTCACGGTGACAATGGTATCGCTCTCCGCCAGGCGGCTGTAGAGGGCATCGAGGAAGTCAATGCCGTCGTTGTCGTAGTGCTCCCAGGCGTTCTCCCCGTCGAGGATGACGCTGACCAGGTGCGGCCCCGTGGCCCCTTCCTCCTGCAAGCGACGGCGGATGGATTCGAGGCGGGCGATGAAGTCGTCGGCGGCCTCGTCGGCCGGGGTGCCGGAGTACTCGAAGCCGATCAGGTCGGAAAGGCGCAGGTCGCGGAAGATGACGGCGACGGGCGGCCCGTCCCGATGCCGGACGTAGTAGGGGCGATAGAGGGCGTCGGCCTGTTCCACCACCTCGTTCGAGTCGCGGGTGAAGCCGTCCAGCCCCAGCGACTTCGCCAGGACGCCCTCGCCGCTCGCCATCCAGTGGAAGCCGGCGTCGGCGACGAATTTGACGATCTCCTGGGCCACCGCGCCCTCGGCCGGCCACATCCCGCGCGGGTCGCTGCCGTAGTGAGTTCTGTAGACCTCGACGGCCTTCTCCACCTGGGCGATGGCGTCGTTGGGGTAGGAGAAGCGGGGCGGCAGGGTGGCGTTGGGGTCGCCGACGGCCTCCAAATCGGTGGCGTAGAGCAGCGGGAGGATGGGGTGGGCGTAGGGGGTGATGATGACTTCGATTTGGCCGCTATCCTGCAACCGTTTGTGCTCCGGGATGACCTGGGCCAGGATGTGATGGACTTGGTCGAAGATGACTTTCTTGTCCTCCTCGGTGAAGTCGCGCCCTTTTTCGACGAGGGAGCGCAGCGGCTCCTCCGCCAGGAAGCGCGGGTCGAACCAGGCCAGGTTCCACCAGACCTGGAGGTCGCGGAAGTCCTGCTCGGAGAAGGTCGTCAGGGCGGCCTCGATGACGGCCTCGTCGCTGCTCCGGCCCCGCTTGTCGAGCAGTTCGCGGTAGCGGGGGTAGCGGGCGATGACGTGGTCCCAGTTGGCATCGAAGAAGCGGGTGAGGATGAACCGCTTTTGAGAGTCGGTCAGTTGGTCGGCGGGGATTTCGCTCAAGACCCAGTAGTAGTCCTTCGCTCCGGCGGCCAGGTCGTCCAGTTGCCGGATGAGCACCGGGGTAAGGTTGAAGGTGACGTGGACGGAGGGGTAGTTTTCCAGGGTGGTGGCCATGTCGAGGTAGTCTTTGGTGGCGTGGACGCGGGCCCAGGGGCGGGTGTAGACCCCGTCGGCGTTTTTGTAGTAGAGCGGCTGGTGCTGGTGCCAGACGAGGGAGAGGAAGAGGGCGTCTTCGGGGATGGGACGGGCGGTCGTGGTGGGGG
>JALWUZ010000713.1 GCA_027079895.1 Anaerolineae bacterium | reverse complement strand
GTCACCGGCCGGCAGACGGTCACGGTCGGCGTCACGGACGGGTGCGGCGGGACGGTCAGCGACACCGTCGCCCTGACGGTCGTCAACCGCGTGCCGGTGGCCGAGGCCGGGGCGCCCCAGACGGTCACGGCGGGGGCGGAGGTGGTGCTGGATGGGAGTGGCAGTTATGACCCGGACGGCCATCTCCCGCTGACTTACGGTTGGGCGCAGACGGGCGGGCCGACAGTGGCGTTGAGCAGTCGTACCGTCGTCAGCCCCACTTTCACCGCGCCGGACGGGCCGGCCGTCCTCACCTTCACGCTCACCGTCACCGATGCGCTGGGGGCGAGGTCGGCAGCGGACGCGGTGGTCGTCACCGTGCAGCAGACGCGGTGGAATATCTACCTGCCGCTGGTGCTGCGCAACTTCTGACCTGCGTTTGCGATGTGCGTGTGCGGTGGGGGCCCTGCTCTCTCCGTGAGAGCAGGGGCTTCGCCTTTGATGGTGACTGGCGGAGATTGGGCAGTCGGGGTACAATTACGACGATGGAAAGGGGGTGTGAAGATGCTCAAGTTTCCGTATGGTATCAGCGATTTCTACCAAGTCGCCACCGAGGGGTATTGGTACGTAGACCGGACGGAGTACATCCGCACGGTGGAAGAGGTAGGCAAGGTGCTGCTGTTTCTCCGTCCGCGGCGGTTTGGGAAGTCGTTGTGGCTTTCGACGTTGGAGAACTACTACGACGTAGCGAAAGCGGACGAGTTCGAGCAACTCTTCGGCCACCTCGCCATCGGGCAGAACCCCACGCCCTTGCACAACAGGTACCTGATCATGCGCTGGAACTTCTCGGCGGTTGACCCTCAGGGGGACAACGAAGCCATCGGACGTTCGCTACACGATCATTTGAACGCCTGTATAATGGCCTTTGCTCGTCGCTACCGGGGTTGGTTGTCCGACGAGATAGAGATAAACCGTGACAACGCCTTGTTCTCATTAGCATCGGCCTTGTCGGTCGTGCAAGCATCGGCGTACAAACTCTACTTACTGATAGACGAGTACGACAACTTCGCCAACGAGGTGATGACCGCCAGCACGGAGCGGTACGAGGCCCTCGTGCGCGGCGAGGGAGTGCTGAAGACGGTGCTCAAGGCGGTCAAGGACGGTGCAAGTGGCCTGGGCATTGACCGCATCTTCATTACCGGAGTGTCTCCGGTGGTGATGAGCGACGTCACCTCCGGCTTCAACATCGCCAAGAACATCTACCTCCGACGGGCCTTCAGCAGTCTGTGCGGCTTCACCGAGGACGAGGTGGCCGTTACTTTGCGGGAAGTGGTCGAAACCTGCGGCTACCCACCCGATGAAGCCGGTAAAGCCCTCCAGATGATGCATACCTTCTACAACGGCTATCGCTTCCACCAGGACGCGGAACGGGTCTACAACCCCACGCTGGTGCTCTACTTCCTCGACCGCTTCCAGACCGAGTGCAAGTACCCGCGCGATATGCTGGACTCCAACCTGGCGATGGACCGCAACAAGTTGCGCTACGCCGCCGGCCTCCCTCACGGCGGGCAACTCATCCTCGACGCCCTGAGCGAGAGCGAGCCGGTGCTGGTAGACCGCCTGTCGGACCGCTTCGGCGTGCAGGATATGTTGCTGGTGGGGGAGGAGACCGCGCTGATTGCTTCGTTACTTTACTACCTGGGGGTGCTGACGCTGGAGGGGGAGGCGGTCACGGGGGAGTTGGTGCTGCGGATACCGAACCTGGTGATACGCGGGTTGTACGCGGAGCAGATTCGAGACCTGTTGTTGCCGGAGCGCGGCATTCACGAGGTGGGGCGCAAGGCGGCGCGGACACTGTACGTTGAAGGAGACATCGAGCCGCTATGTGAGTTCGTGGAGGAGCGCATCTTCCCGGTCTTCAGCAATCGGGACTACCGCTGGGCGAACGAGTTGACGGTCAAGACCGCTTTCCTGAGCCTCCTGTTCAACGACATCCTGTACATCATGGACTCGGAGCCGGAGGTGGGGCGCGGGTACGCCGACCTGGTGATGATCATCCGCCCCGATATGCGCCGCTTCGAGATACTGGACATCCTGATCGAGTTCAAGTACTTGTCACTGGACGAGATGAGGCTGACCGGAGAGGAAGTGCGGGGGATGAGCCGCGAGGAATTGCGCTCCCTCCCGCAGGTGGAGGAGAAACTGGCCCAGGCACGGGCGCAGTTGGGAAAGTACCGCCCGCTGTTGGAGGCCAAGTACGGCGACCTCCTGCGGCTGCACACCTACGCGGTAGTTGCGTTGGGCTTCGACCGTCTGGTGTGGGAGGAGGTGTGAGATGCTCAAGTTTCCGTATGGTATCAGCGATTTCTACCAGGTTGCCACCGAGGGATATTGGTACGTAGACCGAACGGAGTACATCCGTGCGGTGGAGGAGATAGGCAAGGTGTTGTTGTTCCTCCGTCCGCGGCGGTTTGGGAAGTCGTTGTGGCTTTCGACGTTGGAGAACTACTACGACGTGGCGAAAGCGGACGAGTTCGAGCGTTTGTTCGGCCATCTTGTCATCGGGCGGAATCCCACGCCGTTGCACAACAAGTATCTGATTATGCGCTGGAATTTCTCGGTGGTTGACCCACAAGGAGATAACGAGGCCATCCAGAGGTCCTTGTACGACCACCTGAACGCCAGCATAATCTCTTTTGCCCGCCGGTATCGGGCTTTGCTACCCGATGACATAGAAGTGAACCGTGACAACGCCTTGTTCTCATTAGCATCGGCCTTGTCGGTCGTGCAAGCATCGGCGTACAAACTCTACTTACTGATAGACGAGTACGACAATTTCGCCAACGAGGTGCTGACCGCCAGCACGGAGCGGTACGAGGCTCTGGTGCGCGGCGAGGGGGTGCTGAAGACGGTGCTCAAGGCGGTGAAGGACGGGGCGAGTGGTCTGGGCATTGACCGCATCTTCATCACCGGAGTGTCTCCGGTGGTGATGAGCGACGTCACCTCCGGCTTCAACATCGCCGAGAACATCTACGTCCAACGGGCGTTCAGCAACCTGTGCGGCTTCACCGAGGACGAGGTGTCCACTGTCTTGCAGGAAGTGGTCGAAACCTGCGGCTACCCACCCGACGAAGCCGAAAAGGCGCTCCACATGATGCACACCTTCTACAACGGCTACCGTTTTCATCAAGACATGGAACGGGTCTACAACCCCACCCTGGTGCTCTACTTTCTCAAGCGATTTCAAGCGGAGTGCGAGTACCCACGTGATATGCTGGACACCAACCTGGCGATGGACCGGAACAAGTTGCGCTACGCTGCCGGCTTGCCGCAGGGCGGACAGTTGATCGTGGACGCGCTGCGGGAAGATCCGCTCCCCAGCGTGCGGCAACTCTCCCAACGCTTCGGAGTGCAGGAGATGTTGTTCGCCAAGAAGGACACCTCTT
>JALWUZ010000712.1 GCA_027079895.1 Anaerolineae bacterium | reverse complement strand
TGAACCGCCCGCCCCCCTCGAACTGCACCATCCCGTAGATGGCCGGCGGCGAGACGGAGACGGCCAGCATATCGCCGGTGAACGACTTGACCACCGCCGGCCGGTCGGCGAACTCGTAATCCTCCTGGGAGTGAACCGCGCCGCACTCCGGGTTGACGCAGATGTCCATCTTGGGGAACTGGGGCGTGCCGCAGACGGTACACCGGCCTCCCACCAGGCCGAGGATCATCTTCCGCTTGCGCCACAGAGTAGTCATCGCCGTCTGGGAGGGGGCTTCGGCGCGGATGCCCTCTTCGGTGATGATGAGGTCGCGGAACTTGAGGAATTTGAGGTAATTGTCGCTGCTCTTCCCCTCCGCCAGCGAACCGGAGATGCCCCGTCGCGGGGGCAAGTCGCCGATGCGTTCCGTCACCTCGAAACACAGGGCGTCGCTCCCCTGACCGAAGCCAGCGACGACGATCCGCTCCCCCGGCCGGGCCTCTTCCAGGGCGCGGACGAGCATCACCAACGGGTGCGCGGTGCCGGTCTCCCCGCAGACGGCGTGCAAATTGTCCATCACCTGCTCCGGCCGTGCGCCCAGCCGCCGCCCGATGGCCTGGTGCTGCCGCCGGATGAAACAGGGATAGACCAGTTTGTCCACCTCCGCGATGGAGAGATGCAGCCGATCGAGCAACCCGGCGATGGCCTCCGGGATGATCTTGCCGTACCCCTCCTCCCGCACCCAACGCTCCTCCCAGGTGTAATCGAACCGCCGTCCGGCCCCGCGATAGTGATCCACGAAGTCGTAGGAAAGCGAGTAGGCCCCCTTGAACTCGGCGATCACCTCGTCCCCCGCGCCCAGGAGCAGCGCAGCCGCGCCGTCGCCGAACCACATCTCGTAGAACGAGGCCGCCTTCGTCTCCCGTTTGTCGGAAGCGGCCACCAACACCTGCTGCTTCCGTCCGCTTTCGACCGCTTCGAGGGCCGCCACCAGCGCGGAGGTACCGGCCTTCAACGCGGTGGTGAAATCCGCCGTCGCCGCCCTCTCCGGCAGATTCAAGGCCGTGGCGACGACCCCCGCGCCGGAGCGGTCGGCGAAGGGGAGCGTCGTCGAGGCCAGATAGAGGCCGTCCACCGCCGACTTGTCCATCCCGCGCAGGCAGTCCCTGGCGGCGGCGACGGCCATCGTGATGCTGTCCTCATCCCAGTTGCAGAACGAGCGTTCCCCCTGGGCGACGGTGATCAGGGCCGGGGCGAGCCAGCCGATCTGCCGGTAGATGCTCATCCGATTGAGCCGCAGCCGGGGGATGTACCCGCCGTAAGAGAGAATGCCGACCATCGCACCTCCTCGATTCGGGGCGCGTCGCCGCGCCCGATGTGCCCGACGTGACGCGGGGACATTTTACTCCACAATCGAAGGTTTTCCAAATCCGACTTGACCTCTCGCGGGCCGGCACTATAATCCCTTACGGGGCACGGCCCGCCCCCTACATCGCCATCAGGAGGCAAAATGGACAAACTGGAACTGCGCCGTCACTGCCTGGCCCGCCGCGAATCCCTCATCCCGCCGGAGGTGACCGGAGCCTCCGACGCCGTCGTCCGCCGCCTGGCCGACTGGCCGGTGGTGCGGATGAGCACGACGATTATGACCTACATGGCCTTCCGCAACGAATTGGATCTGAGCGGCCTGTTCGACCTTTTGCCGGAGGTCAACTGGGTCATCCCGCGCACCGAGGACGACATGCGGCTGACGCTCCATCCCTACGTCCCCGGCCGCCTCGTCCGGCACCGGTTCGGCATGTGGGAGCCCGACCCGACCCTGCCGGTGATTCCCCCGGAGCAGGTGGAACTGGTGCTGGTGCCCGGCGTGGCCTTCGACCGGCGCGGCGGACGGCTGGGGCTCGGCGGCGGCTGCTACGACCGCTTCCTGCCCCGAACCCCGGCGGTGCGGGTGGGAATCACCTACGACTTCTGCCTGCTGGACGTGCTCCCCGCTCACGGGCACGACCAACGGATGGACTGGGTAGTGACTCCTACCCAAACGCTGCGCTGTCCGAGGCGGGACTAAACCGCCTGTGCCAACTTGCCCCCTCTTCCCCTGTGCGGTATAATATCTCGCCGCCAAACAGGATGAAGGCTTGGTTGGTAGGAGGTTGGGTATGCCACTGTACGAGTACCAATGCGAGGACTGTGGCGTCCGCTTTGAACGCCGACAGCACATCACCGACGCCCCACTGACCGTCTGCCCGGAGTGCGGCGGGCGAGTGCATCGCCTGATTCAACCGGTGGGGATCATCTTCAAGGGGTCGGGGTTCTACGTCACCGACAACCGCGCCAAATCATCCACGGCCAAACCGGGGAACGTCAAGCACAAGGAAAGTTCCTCCGGCGAGGGCACGACTGGGGAGACCGGTGGCCAGAGCAAATCCGCCTCCGCCGGCGGAGGCGAGAGCAAGGGTGACTGAGCCCCGGCCACTCAGAGGACTCAGGGGCGCGGACGGCGACGACCGCGCCCCTCTCTTTTTGCCACCCGACGGCCCACCAGCACGACCAGCGTCGCGCCGGAGAGCGCATCGCCGAGGTAGACCGGGCGCGGGTCGTACCGGTAGAGCACCGTCCCGTCGGAGAGCACGATCCCCATCCCCTGCTCGACGAGGGGCCCGGCGGCCTGATTCCGGTAGATGTAGGCATCGGCGGTGACGGCGGCCAGGACGAACTGCGGCTCCGGTCGCAGCGGGAAGGCGGCGACGACGTACCGCACCCCCAGATTCCCCAGTCGGGCCGCGTCCGGCGACACATCCGCCAACGCCGTGTCCACTTCGGCCCCCTCCGGGAACGGCGGCAGCGTGACGCTGTACCCCGAAGGCGACAGCCCCGCCGCGCGGGTCAGGTAGCGGGCGTAAACGCGCAGTTGGAGCGGGTCCACCCCATCGGCCAGCAGCAACCCGTACCGCTCCGCCACGTGCTGCGGCAGACTGTAACTGGGGGAGTAGACCCGGAACGCGCCCGGCTGCGCCGCCAGCCACGCCGCCGCCTCCCGTCCGGCGGCGAACACCTCCTCAGATGGACGGGCGGTTAGCAGCGTGCGACCGACGAGCGTCAAGTCCAGCGCGAGCAGGATGAGGACGAGCCAGCCGTAACGGCCCCCGGTCGCCGGACGCCGGACGGCGGCCAGCAGGAACACCGTCGGCAGGGGGAGCAGGCCGAACATCACCAAGTTGAGCGGCGCGGGCCCGACGAGGAGCCGGTACCCCGCCAGCAGGAACAGCGGCAGCACCCCGCCGGCCAGGCTCAAGGGCGAGAGGGGCAGCCCCGCCTCGACGCCCAGCCCGGCCAGCACCGCCCCGGCGAAGACCACCAGCACCCAGGCTCGCGGCGGAACCCGCAGCAGCCCCAGGCCGGGGACGACGCGGTACAACAGCGGGAACAGCCCCCCGTTCTCCCCCAGACTGAAC
>JALWUZ010000711.1 GCA_027079895.1 Anaerolineae bacterium | reverse complement strand
TGGAGGACGAGGGGTACAACGTCGAGTGGTCCCAGGAACTCAAGTTGAGCCAGTCCGTCGGCGAGTACGTCAAAGCCTGGGTGCTGATTCACGTCCTGCGCCGCTTGCTGGGATTCGAGCACCTGCCTTGGGGCACCGTGTTCAACATGAGCATCGGCTACGACCTGGCGGGCATCCAAAGCGAGCCGATGACCCGCTTCATGGACATCCTGGAGGACGCCTCCGTTGAAATCGAAGTCCTCCAGGAGACCCTGCGGCGCGACTACCCCCAGTTCGCCGACCTCGAAATCCCGGCTCGCCTGACCGACAACGTCACCCTCTCGACCATGCACGGCTGCCCCCCGGACGAAATCGAGCAGATCGGCCGCTACCTGCTGGAGGAACGCCACCTCCATACCACCGTCAAACTGAATCCGACCCTGCTGGGCAAGGAACGGGTGCTCGACATCCTTCACAACCATCTGGGATTCACCGCGATCGAAATCCCCGACCGGGTCTTCGACCACGATTTGCAGTACGACCGGGCGGTCTCCCTGATTCACTCCTTGCAGGAGGTGGCCGCCAGAGAGGGGCTCACCTTCGGGGTCAAATTGAGCAACACGCTGGCGATGGCGAATCACAAGGGAGTCCTCCCCGGCGACGAGATGTACATGTCCGGGCGGGCCCTCTTCCCCGTCACCATCAACCTGTTCCACACCCTGGCGCAGGAGTTCGGCGGCGACCTGAACGTCTCCTACTCCGCCGGAGCGGACGCGCTCAACCTGCCCGACATCCTGGCCGCCGGCGCACTGCCCGTTACCGCCGTCTCCGACCTGCTGAAGCCGGGCGGCTACTCCCGCTTCCTCCAGTACCTGGAAAACCTGGCGTCCGTGATGGAGGAGCGCGGGGCGGATTCCCTCGCCGCGCTCGCCGCGGACAAACTGGCCGCGCTGGAACGTCTCGCCACGCAGTCGTTGGAGTCGCCGCGCTACAAGAAGGGCTACCACCCCTACGGCCTGCCGAAGGTCGAGTCCGCGCTGGGGCTGTTCGACTGCGTCACCGCCCCCTGCGTCGAACGCTGCCCCATCCAACAGGACGTGCCGGAGTACGCCTGGCTCATCTCCCAGGGGGAGTACGACCGCGCTTTCGAGGTGATTCTGGCCCGCAACCCATTGCCGGGCGTCACCGGCTACATCTGTACCCACGTCTGCCAGACCCGCTGCACGCGCAACAACTACGACGAGCCGGTCGCCATCCGCGCCCTGAAGCGGTTCGCCTTCGAGCACGGACGGGAACCGGCCTGGCAGCCGGCCCCGTCCACCGGCCGCCGCGTCGCCGTCATCGGCAGCGGGCCCTCCGGCCTGAGCGCGGCCTATTTCCTGGCCCTCAACGGAGTGGACGTGACCATCTACGAGGCCAGAGACCGGGCCGGGGGGATGGCCGCCCTGGCCCCCGCCTTCCGGCTGCCGGATGAGGTGCTGGCCGCCGACGTCGCCCGTATCGAGCGGTTGGGAGTGCAGATCGAACTCTCCCATCCCGTCACCGCGCCGCCGGAGGAACTGCTGGGCGACGGCTTCGACGCCGTGTACATCGCCACCGGAGCGCAACTGGACGCCCGCCTGGGACTCGACGGGGAGGACGGCGTCGGCGTTTACCACGTCCTCGCCTTCTTGGAACAGGTGCGGCACGGTGAGCGGCCCGACCTGGGCCGGCGGGTGCTGGTCATCGGCGGGGGCAACTCGGCGATGGACGCCGCCCGCACCGCCCGCCGGCTGACCGGCGGCGACGTGACCATCCTCTACCGCCGCACGCGGGCGGAGATGCCCGCCGACGACGAGGAGATACGGGACGCGCTGGCGGAGGGGGTGACGCTGGAGGAGTTGGTCTCGCCGGTGCGCTTCATCCTGGACGACGACGGCCGTTTCGTCGCCCTGGAATGCATCCGCAACCGCCTCGGCGAGCCCGGCCCTGACGGTCGCCGCCGCCCGGAGCCGCTCCCCGGCAGCGAGTTCCGCATTCCGGCGGACGGGGTGGTGGTGGCGATCGGCCAGCGGCCCGACCTGACTTTCCTCGACGGCAGCACGCTGGCCTTCGACCGGCGCGGAGCCCTCATCGCCGACCCGGAGAGCGGCGCGGTCGGCTCGCATCTCTACGCCGGTGGGGACGCGGTGCGCGGCCCGGCGACGATCGTCGAGGCCGCCGCCGATGGCCGTCGGGCCGCCGCGGCCATTTGCCGCCAACTGGGGGTGGAGTTCGCCCGCCCGGAGGCGGACTTCCCGACCCTCACCGAGGAGGACATCATCGCCCGGAAGATGGCGCGGGCCCGGCGCGTCCCCCAGGTCGAGCCGGACTTCCTGCCGTTGGAGCACCGGCTCACCTTCGACCTGGTCGAGCCGACGTTGACGGAGGCCCAGGCCCAGGCGGAGGCCAACCGCTGCCTCCAGTGCTCCGCCTTCTGCGACAAGTGCGTCGAGGTCTGCCCCAACCGGGCCAACTACACCTACTTCACCGCGCCGGTGGACGTGACCCTGCCGCTCCTGAGTTGCCGTGAGGGACGGCTGGCGTCGGACGGCACGACCCGTTTCCGCATCGCCCAGACGCGGCAGATCATCCACGTGGACGATTTCTGCAATCAGTGCGGCAACTGCACCACCTTCTGCGTCCACCAGGGGAAGCCCTATCTGGACAAGCCGCGCCTCTTCTTGCGGGAGGAGGATTTCGTCCAGGAGGAGGACAACGCTTTCTACATCGCGCGGCAGGGGGCGGATTGGCTCATTCGACGGCGGGAAGGGGGACACGAGAGCCGTCTGACCCTCCACTCCGACGGCTCGGCCTGCTTCGAGGATGAGCACCTGACGCTGACCTTCGCGCCGGGGCTCGCGGTGGAGGGGTACGAGTTGAAGGCGGAGTTCGCGGGGACGTTCTCGCCGGCGACGGCGGCGGAGATGGCGGTGATTCTCAAGGGGGTGGTGGAATCCGCGCCCTACCTGCTCCCCCGTCGGCACTGAAGGTGAACGATGAGCGACTCGGCCGCCTCCCCCGCTCCCAACCAAATCGGCGTCGGCTTGGTATTGCGGTTGATCGTCATCGTCTCCTGCATCGCCGCCGTCGTGGGGACAGGCCGCGCTCTCTGGGAGAGCCGGTCGGTCCCCGCGACCGGCCCGGCGACGGCTCCCACGGCGGCCATCGGCGGCGACCCGCTTGGATTTGTTGACCGGGGTAGGCTCAAGCACGGCGCGGCGGGCCAGCACGGCGGCGAGATGGGCGCGGTATGCGGGCGTGCCGTGAATATCGCCGATCATCCCCTCGGACGGAAGGGCCAGCCCTTCCAGCGCGGCGGGGGCGAAGGCCTCCGAAAGCGCCGCCTCGGCCGCGCCCCAGCGAAACACCCCCGCCTCGGAGGCGCCGGTGACGGCCAGGCGCACCGCCCCGTCGGCGAAGCGGGCCAGAAAGACGCCCGC
>JALWUZ010000710.1 GCA_027079895.1 Anaerolineae bacterium | reverse complement strand
CGCTTGACGGAGGCCGGGCACCGCCTGGTGTTCGTCCCGGAGGCGCGGGTCTACCACATCCACGCCCGCACGGTGGGGGAGTACGCCCGGCGGAAGTTCTGGATTGGGTACTGGAAGGTGCGGGCGATGCGGGCCCATCCGTCCCGCCTGGTGAGCGATTCCCACACGCCGCAGGTGCTCAAGGCGCAGATGGGGCTGGCCGCCCTGGGAGCGGTGCTGTTGGTCGGCGGCCTGTGGCGACCGGCCTGGGCCGTCGGCGGGTTGGCGGCGTGGGCGGGGATTCCGGTCACGGGGACGCCGTTCCTGCTCAAAGTGGTGCGGCGGGACGCGCCCGTCGCATGGATCGTGCCGGCGATGCTCTTCGTCCGCGCCTGGGCGTTGGGGACGGGGTTCCTCGTCGGGTATTTCCTCAACCGGTAGGGGCGGCTCTCGCAGCCGCCCCAGAGGCAGGATGGGAGTCGGTTGGATGAAGGCAGCAAAGGCGGCGGCGGTGGGAGCGGCGGTGGGAGCGGCGGTGCTCGCGGTCTATCTGCTGACGCTGGCCCCGACGCTCACCTGGGCGCACTACGGCGCGGATGGCGGCGACTTGGCGACGGCGGTCGTCCTGCGACGGCTGCCCCATCCCCCCGGTTTCCCGGCCTACTTGCTGCTGGGGGAAGCGTTCGTCCGCCTGCCGTGGGGCGACCCGGCCCGGCGGCTCAACCTGCTGTCGGCGGTCAGCGGGGCGGCGGCGGCCGGGCTGATGGCCCTCATCGTCCCCGCGCCGGCCGCTCTCTGCCTGGGACTCGCGCCGCTCCTCTGGTCGCAGGCGGTCATTACCGAGGTATACAGCCCGGCGACCTGCTGCGCCGCGCTGGTGACGGTGTTGGCCCTGCTCGACGGCCCGGCCTGGGCGTTGGGGCTGGCCTGGGGGGTCGGGCTGGGCGTCCACCCGACGCTCGTCTTCCTCGCTCCGCTGGTGCTCCGGCGCGGACGGTGGGCCGCGCTGCCGTTCGCCCTGGCCGCCGTCGGGGTGCTGTATGGCCCGGTGCTCCTGGTCTACGGTCGCCGGCCTACCCCCTGGGGCGATGTGAGCACCATCGGCGGCTGGTGGGAGTTCGTCACGGGGAGGCTGTATCACGGCTACCTCTTCGGCCTGCCGGCGGGCGACTATCCCCGGCGGGTGTGGGCCTGGGTCGGAGTGCTGGCCCGCCAGTTCACGCCTGTGGGCGGCGCGTTGGCCGCGCTGGGACTGGCCCGTCTGTGGCGGGAGGAGCGCCCGCTGGCGGTGGCGACGGTCGGCGCGGCGGCGGGGGTCAGTCTCTACGCCATCGGCTACGACACCGGCGACTCCCTGGTTTACCTGACGCCCGTCCTGCCGCTGTTGACGGTCTGGCTGGGATGGGTGTGGCAGCCGCAGGGTGGGCGACCGCGAGAAGGGCAACCGCGAGGGTTGCCCCTACCGCACACCGCCGGGCGTAGGGGCCGGTCTCGCACCGGCCCTGGCACTGCGCCATCGCCGGGGGGGCAACCGCGCGGGGGGCAACCGCGAGGGTTGCCCCTACTGTTGTTGTTGCCGGTGTTGCAGGCGGTGATGTTCTGGGGGGCGATGGACGTGAGCGACGATTACACCGCGCTGGACTGGGCTACACGGGTGTTGGAGTCCGCTCCCGCACGGGCGGTGCTGCTCACCGCGCAGGATCGGGACACTTTCGCCCTCTGGTACGTCCACGACGCGCTGGGGGTGCGGCCCGACGTCGCGGTGGTGGACGTTGACCTCCAGGGGACGGCGGCCGCGTTGGAGACGGGACGTCCCCGCGTGCCGGTGCGCTCCGGCGCGGATGAGAGATGACCCCGTGCCGCTCCTACGGCGGGCTCTCCTCCGGCGCGACAGGCTCCAACAACAGCGACCGGTAGGGTGAGCCGGGCCAGGGCTCGAACAGCGGCGGGTCGTCGTCGAACCAGTTGCCGTAGTGGGCGTCGAAGCCGCCGTCCAGTTTCATCGCCTGGAGCGTCAGGTTGACCAGGTCGCGGAAGGCGGAATCCCCCGGCGGCAGTCCCAGGGCCAGCGGGACGGTGGTCAACCGCAACGGCATTACCCACATCCCCGGCGTGGCGTAGGAGGGCCCCAGGAGGTCGGCCCGGTCTCCCGCCACCGCCACCGCGTACCCCCCTTCCAGCAGAGAGATGGCGGCGTCCAGCGTCGGCTGCGGGAGCACCGTCAGGGAGACGCCCGCTTCCTGCGCCACCCGCAGCAACGTCTCGCCGCTGCCGCTCCCCTGAACTACCGCCACCTGCTGTCCTTGCAGGCTGTGGAGGTCGGTGATGGGCGTCCCGGCCCAGATCAGCAGCCCCTCCCCGGCGATGTAGGTGGTCAGGCTGAAATCCTGTTGCAACTCGGCGGCGTGGGTGTGCGCCAGTCCGCCGATGAGCATGTCCACCTGCCCGCTGCGCAACATCTCCCGCCCGGTGTCAATCGTCGTGGTGACGAACTGAACCGCCTGAACGTCCCCCAGCCAACGGGCAGCCATCCGCTGCACCAGGCCGACCTCGTACCCCGCCGGGATACCGGTGGAGTCCAGGTAGGCGAACGGGGAGCGGTCGGGGGGCATGGCGACCCGCAGGTAGCCCCGCGACTCGATGGCCGCGATGGTGTCCCGCGTCTCCCGTATGAGCGGGGTCTCCGTCAGCGCGGGCACCTCGTCGCCGGGCCAGATTTCGACGGCGGGCGGGTCGTCACGCGCGAACCAGTGGGTGTAGATGGCCGCGAACGTGCCGTCGGCGACCATCTCCTGGAAGGTGAGCATAACCAGGTCGGCGAAGAAGGGGTCGTTCTGGGGGAAGGCGAAG
The DNA here is from genome assembly GCA_027079895.1 of Anaerolineae bacterium. Lineage (GTDB taxonomy): Bacteria > Chloroflexota > Anaerolineae > B4-G1 > B4-G1 > JALWUZ01. The sequence goes on along the minus strand of JALWUZ010000710.1, from coordinate 618 downwards.
GAGACGGGGGCGGAGGTGAACTGTCCGACGATGGCCGAGCCGAGCAGCAATTTCTGTCCCCAGAAGAGGCGATGGCGCAGGTCGGCGACGGCGTCCACCTCCCCCTGACCGAGGGCGGCGACGGCGGCGTCGAACCGGTCGAAGGTCTGCAAGGTGAGGGTGAAGGGGACGGCCTCGCGCAGCACGTCGGCGGTCTGCTCCCAGGCGACGACCCCCACCGTCCGCCCCTGCAAAGCCAGCGGGCCGTCTATGAGGCCGGCGTCGGGGCCGCGCACCAGGAGGGCGTGGCCGTCGGTGAAGTAGGGTTGGCCGAAGTCGGCTCCGGCCTCCCGCTCCTGGGTGTGGACGAGGGCGGCGATGACCAGGTCAACGTCGCCGGCCTGGAGGTGCTCGATGGTGGTGTCGGAGCGCACTTGACGAAACTCGACGGCCTGGGGGTCGCCCAGCCAGCGACGGGCCAGTTCGCGCCCCATGTCCACGCCGAACCCGGCCACTTCGCCCTCGTCGGTGATGTAGCCGAAGGGGAAGAGGTCGTAGCGGACGCCGACGCGCAGGTAGCCCCGGTGCAGGATGCGGGCGCCGGTGGTGGCGTCGTCCGGCAAGGGGGTGGGGGTGGGC
>JALWUZ010000709.1 GCA_027079895.1 Anaerolineae bacterium | reverse complement strand
TTGTGCGGGTGTGGGCGGCGATGGCGTTGTTGGCGGCGGTGATGCCTGGGTGTTTCGGGCCCGTGACGCCGGAGGACGCCGTCCAGGCCGTCACGCCGACGGCGGCCCCGACGATGACGGTGACGCCGACGCTCACCGCGAGCCCCACGCTCACGCTCACACCGACGGCTACGCCGAGCCCCACGCCCACCGTCACGCCGTCGCCGACGCCGACGGAGGAGGTGAGGATGGCGCGGTTCACGATCGTGTACGACAACAATCAACACGACCCGGCCCTGCGCACCGGCTGGGGGTTCTCCTGCCTGGTGGAGACGGAGGCCGGGACGGTGCTCTTCGACACCGGCGGCGACAGTCCCACGCTGTTGGGCAACTTCGAGCGTCTGGGGCTGGACACGGCGGCAGTCAAGGCGGTGGTGCTTTCCCACATTCACGGCGACCACACCGGCGGGCTGATGGGGCTGCTGGATACGGGCGTCCGCCCGACGGTCTACGTTCCGGCGGCCTTCCCGGAGTCGTTCAAAGCGCAGGTGCGGGCGCGTACCCCGCTGGTGGAGGTGGACGGCCCGCTGGAAGTGCTGCCCGGCATCTACGCCACCGGCGCGGTGGGGAGCGGCGGCATCGTCGAGCAAGGGCTGGTGGTCGAGACCGACGCCGGAGCGGTGGTGCTGACCGGCTGCGCCCATCCGGGGGTGGTGGAGATCGTGCGTCGGGCGAAGGAGGTCGTCCCCGGCGACGTGGCCCTGGTGATGGGCGGCTTCCATCTGCGGGATTTCGGCCGGGAGCGCATCGCCGGGATTATCGCCGCTTTGCAGGACTTGGGGGTGCGCGGGGCTGCGCCGTGTCACTGCTCCGGCGATTTGGCTCGACAGATGTTCGCGGAGTCCTTCGGGACGGGGTTCATCCGCGCCGGCGTGGGGACGGTGCTCTCCGTCGAGGGGGGCGAGGTGCGGGTATGCGAGTGACGGTGCAGCACGTGGACGGCCTGCGCTTCCTGGCGACGGTCGGGGAGCATACGGCGGTGGTGGACGCCGCGCCGGAGGACGGCGGCGGCGGGACCGCCCTGAGCGCTCCGCAGATGTTCGCGGCGGCGATGGGAGCCTGTGTCTTGGAGTTCGTAGTCAACTCCTGCCGCCTGCGGGAGATTCCCTGCCGGCGGGTGAGTCTGGAGTTGGAGTACGAGGAGGTGCCCCGCCCCCGGCGCATCGGCCCGCTGCGGATGGTGATCCACATCGAGCCGGAGCCGTCGGAGGCGGTGAAGCGGCGGTTGCTGGGGGTGGCGCGGCATGCGACGTTGATCAACACCCTCGTGCGCCCGCCGGAGGTGCAGATCGAGGTGGCAGGCGCGAGTCCTGCCCACACTCTAAATCGAGGAGGTGAGTGAGATGTTCGGACGTGGAGGAGGTAGGGGCGGCGGTCGCGGCGCGGGCCGTGGGGCCGGTCGCGGCGGCGGACAGGGCCCCGGTCGGATGGGGGGGCCGTTCGCTGCCGGGCCCGGCGGGTACTGCGTGTGCCCCAATTGCGGACACCGCGAGCCGCATACCGCCGGTGTGCCTTGTTATCAGAAAAAGTGCCCGCAGTGCGGGACCCAAATGACCCGCGAGATTTAGTTCACGGGCGCGAGCGTGAGGGCGCAGCCGTCGCTGCGCCCTCACCGCGCCTCCCGCCGGACGCGGGCGGGTGAGCAGCACAGGAGCGAAAGATGATTGTCACCGTAGCAAGTGGTAAGGGAGGCACGGGCAAGACGACCGTCGCCGTCAATCTGGCGTTGACGCTGGCCGGAGATGCCCGTCCGTTGTTCCTGGATTGTGACGTGGAGGAGCCGAACGCGGCCCTGTTCCTCCATCCGAAAATCGAGGAGCGGCGGGAGGTGGGGCAGTTGATACCGGAGGTGGACCCGGAGAAGTGTACCTACTGTGGCCGGTGCGCCGAGGTGTGCCAGTACAGCGCGATCGCCGTCGTCGCCAAGAAGGTGCTGGTCTTCCCGGAGTTGTGTCACGGGTGCGGCAGTTGCACGCTCAATTGCCCCACCGGGGCCATCAGCGAGGTGCTGGATGTGATGGGGACGATCGAGCGCGGTTGGGCCGGGTCGGTGGAGTTCGCCCAGGGGACGATGGACGTGGGTGAGGCGATGGCGGTTCCGATCATCCATCAGTTGAAGGACTGGGTCATCCCCGCCGCGCCGGGGGAGCGACCGGTGATTCTGGACGCGCCGCCTGGCACCGCCTGTCCGGTGGTGGAGTCCATGCGCGGGGCGGATTTCGTCCTCCTGGTGACGGAGCCGACCCCTTTCGGGCTGCACGATATGCGGCTGACGGTGGAGGTGGCCCGCGATGAGTTGCACCTGCCGGTCGGGGTGGTCATCAACCGGTACGGCGTGGGCGACGAGGGGGTGGAGGAGTACTGCGCGGCGGAGGGAATCCCCATCCTGATGCGTCTGCCGCTCGACAGGCGCATCGCCGAGGCGTATTCGGAGGGGAGGCCGCTGGTCGAGGCCCTGCCGGAGTATCGGGAGCAGTTCGCCGCCCTGTGGCGGAGAATCGAGGAGGAAGTGGAGAATGCTGATTGAATCTTACGACCTGGAGATAGAGGTCTCGACCCACAGCACGGCCCATTTCGAGTACGAGGCGCACGCCCGCTTGCAGGTGGACATCAGCGCGGCGTTGCCCTATCTCAACGCGACGCTTTCCAGGGGAATTTACCTGCCGGAGAAGAACGCCCTCTCTTGGCGGCACGAGGGGCACAACATCGGGTTCTGGCCGTACAAGATCTCTGTTGACCATCTCGACAGCAAGGAGGAGGCGCGGGAGATCGTGGAGCGGCTGGTGGGGATGGTCAATCAGGTGTGGGAGAAGCGGGACGAGATCGAGCCGGACCGGACGACGCACAAGCGGTTGCAGCCGTTGGAGTTGTACCGGTTGTTGCCGCGCATTAACTGTAAGCGGTGCGGCGAGGAGACCTGTTTCAACTTCTCCCTCAAGTTGGCGGCGGCCCAGGCGGAGTTGGCGAGTTGCCGCCCGTTGTACGAGGACGAGACCTATCGGACGCAGCGGGAGCAGTTGGAGAATCTGTTGGCGGTCAAGTGGCCGGCGTTGTAGGGCCGCACCGCTTTGTGGAGGTGAAAGATGTGTCAGGCAACGGTGTACCTGGGTGAGAAGAAGGTCGCCGAGGAGGTGACGGGGTTGGAGCCGGTGGAGGATGGGGTGCGCATCGCGGCCTTTTTCGAGGAGCCGCGTTTGGTGCCCGGCCGGATTCTGCGGATTGATTTCCTCAAGCACCGGGTGTGGTTGGAGCCGTTGGGGGAGGAACACGAAACGGCGCGGTAGGGGCGGCGCGGTAGGGGCTGTCGAGAAAGCCCACATAAAGCATGCCGACCCGGGCTCCGCGACTGTCGGTCAGCGGCTCATAGGCAGAGATGTACCAGTCATTGACCACGAAAGCGCGGTCCAGCCA
>JALWUZ010000708.1 GCA_027079895.1 Anaerolineae bacterium | reverse complement strand
CGTCTACTTCGTCCCCCTGGCCCCGGTGACGCCCCCGGCGGCGGCTCATCTCCCCCGCGCCATCGCCGAGTCGCTGGCCGTCCCCCTCCACGACGCGCGAGAACCCGCCGAACGGCTGCTCGACTTCCTGCGGGAGAAAGAGGCCCTGCTGGTGCTGGACAATTTCGAGCATCTGCTGGACGGGGCTCCATTTCTGGCGCGACTGCTAACGGAGGCCCCGGAGGTGAAACTGTTGGTCACGTCGCGGGAACGGCTGCGGCTGCGCTGGGAGTGGCTGTTCGAGGTGCGCGGCCTCCCGGTTCCCGCCGACACCGAACGGCAACCGCAGCGGTTCGCCGGGGTCGAACTGTTCCTCCAGGAAGCGCGGCGGGTTCGACCGGAGTTCACGCTGCGACAGGAGCAGGAGGCGGTCATACGCATCTGCCGCTTGGTGGAGGGGCTGCCGCTGGGCATCGAGTTGGCCGCCGCCTTGCTGGGGGAGCACTCCGCCGCGGAGATCGCCGACGGCATCGAGCGGACGATGGGCTTCCTCCGCTCGCCTATGCAGGACATCCCCCGCCGCCATCGCAGCCTCCAGGCCGCCTTCGACCACTCCTGGGGACTGCTGAGCGCGGAGGAGCAGCGGGCTTTCCGGCGACTGGCGGTCTTTCGGGGCGGGTTCGGGGCGGAGGCCGCCGAACAGATCGCCGCCGCTCCCCCGGCCCTGCTGGCCGCTTTGGAGGCCAAATCCCTCCTGCGCCGGAGCCCCACCGGTCGCTACGAGATGTTGGAGGTGCTGCGGCGGTACGCCGAGGAGCGGCTGGCGGAGGCCGGCGACGAGGCGGAACGGGCGCGGGCGCGGCATAGCGCGTACTACGCCGACCTGCTCCGCCGCCTGGTGGAACAGATTCAGAATGACGCGGCCGGGCTCGATGAGACGTTGAACCACATCTGGGCGGAGATCGAGAACGTCCAGGCCGCGTGGCGGTGGGCTGTGGAGCGGGACGACTGGCGACGGCTGGACGCGATGCTCCCCGCGCTGACCGCCGCTTACCAGCGGCGCAGCCGTTTCCACGAAGGGGAGCAGGCGGCGCGGGAGGCGGTCGCGGCGGCGCGGCGGGCAGTGGCGCGGGAGGAGACGGGGGCGCGGGTAGCCCTGGGACGTGGCCTGACCATGCTGGGCGCCGTAACCCGGACTCTGGGGCGGTTCGATGAAGCCCGCGCCTTTCTCGAAGAGGGGTTGCGTCTGGTCGAGGAAGTGGACCCGTGGGAGCAGGCTTCCGCCCTGAACGATCTCGCTATCCTGGCCGCTCAGAGCGGCGATTACCGCACGGCCAACCGTCTCTTCGAGGAGAGCCTAGCCCTCTTCACCGCCCTCGGCCACCGGCGGATGGAGGCGGTGTTGCTGAACAACATCGGCCTCATCTACCGGACGATGGGGGAGCAGGACGAAGCGTACCGCTTCATCAGCGCGAGCCTGCGCATCTGCCGCGAGCGGGGTTTCAGGACGGAGGAGGCGCGGGCGGTGCTCTCGCTGGGCAACGTCGCTCTCAGCCGGAGGGATTACGACGAGGCCGTGCGCCGCTATCGGGAGGGGTTGGCCCTGTTCCAGTCCCTGGGCAACCGCTGGGGGGAGGCGATGGCCCTGGGCAACTTGGGGATTACGCTGACCGAGAAGGGCGATTACGAGGAGGCCCGCCGCGTCCTGGTCGAAAGTCTGGCCCTGCGGCGGGAGATGGGGGACCGGCAGGGGATCGTCATCGCGCTGAACAATCTGGTGCAGGTCTCCCGCGAACTGGGCGAGGAGAAGGCCGCCTGGGGCTATCTGGGCGAGTCGCTGCGGCTGGTTCGGGAGATACCGTCGGTGCCGCTGGCGTTGGACGCGCTGGTGGAGGTGGCGCGGTTACGGGCGGGACAGGGCGACCGGGCGTCGGCGTTGGCCTTGCTCCACTTCGTCGCCCGGCACCCGGCGACGGACACGGTGACGCAGCAGAGCGTCGCCGCCCTCATCCCGGAGTGGGAGCGGTCGCTGCCGCCGGAGGCCGTCGCCGAAGCGCGGGAGTGGGGTCAGGGGCGGGACGCGCTGGCGGTGGCGGAGGAGGTGTTGCCTGGATGACTTCGGTTTGACTATCCCCTCCCCAGCAGCGGCTCCGCCCACAAACCCGTCGTCCGGCGGAGGCTCCCCGGCCCCCGCCGGACGACGGACGGTTTACGGCCTACAGCCGCTCGAAGATTCCGGCGGCTCCCATCCCGCCGCCGATGCACATCGTCACCAGCCCGAACTGCACCTCGCGCCGGGCCATCTCGTTCAGAATCTGCACCGTCAACTTCGCCCCGGTGCAGCCCAGCGGATGTCCCAGGGCGATGGCCCCGCCGTTGACGTTGGTGATCTCCTCGTCCAGCCCCAACTCCCTGATGACCGCCAGCGATTGGGCCGCGAAAGCCTCGTTCAACTCGATCAGCCCGATGTCGTCCAGCGAGAGGCCGGTCAGTTGCAGCACGCGCGGCACGGCGACCGTCGGCCCAATCCCCATCAACTCCGGCGGGACGCCGCCCACCGCGTACCCAACGAACCGCGCCAGCGGCTTGAGCCCCAGCGACTCCGCCCGCTCCCGCTCCATCACCAAGACCGCCGCCGCCCCGTCGGACATCTGCGAGGAGTTGCCGGCGGTCACGGTGCCGTGGCGGGCGAAGGCCGGTTTCAGCCGCGCCATCTTCTCCAGCGAGGTGTCCCGACGCGGGCCCTCGTCGGCGTCGAAGACTATCCGGCGGGTGACTTGCTTCCCGTCCTCCAACACCACCTGCTCGATTTCCAGGGGGACGATCTCGTCAGCGAACTTCCCGGCGTCCTGGGCGGCGATGGCCCGCATGTGGCTCCGGTAGCCGAACCGATCCTGATCCTCCCGACTGATGCCGTACTTCCGCGCCACGTTCTCCGCCGTCTGTCCCATGCTGACGTAAGCCTGCGGGTAGTTTTCCACCAGCCAGGGGTTGGGCACGAACTTGTTGCTGGTCATCGGCACCATGCTCATTGACTCGACCCCGCCGGCGATGATGCAACTCCCCATTCCGGCCATAATCTGCTGGGCGGCGATGGCGATGGTCTGCAAGCCGGAGGAGCAGAACCGGTTGACCGTCTGCCCCGGCACGGTGTAGGGCAATCCGGCCCGCAGCAGGGCCACGCGGGCGACGTTCATCCCCTGCTCTCCCTCTGGGAAGGCGCAGCCCATAATCACGTCCTCGATGTCCTCCGGGCGGACCGGCTCCGCCCGACGCAGAACCTCTTTTATCACCACAGCGGCCATCTCGTCGGGCCGCACATCCACCAACGTGCCCCGCTTCGCCCGCCCGACGGCGGTGCGCACGGCGGCGACGATCACTGCTTCTTTCATCGTCATCCCTCCTTTGTCAATTCCTCAGCGGCTTGCCGGTGTTCAGCATGTGCCAGATGCGGTCAATCGTCTTCTGCTCGCCCAGCAGCGAGAGGAACGCCTCTCGTTCCAGGTCGAGGATGTACTGCGGCTCGACCCACTGGGGTTTCGTCAGCCGCCCGCCGCAGAGGATGTAAGCCGTCTTGTTGGCGATCAGCGCGTCGTGCTCCGAGGCGAACCCGGCCTCTTTCAGTCCCCAGACCATCGCCTCCAACGCGGCCAGGCCGTTGACCCCGACGGCCCAGACCTCCTTGCCCGGCACCGGCGGGCGGTAGTTGGATGCGGCCAGTTCCAGCACCATCCGTTTCGCCTCGTGCAGCAGATGGTCGCCGTTCATCACGATGCGGTCGGCGGGGGTGAGGAAGCCCCACTCCTGCGCCTCGACCGCGCTCGCGCTGACCTTCGCCAGAGCGATCATCTCGAAGATGCGCTGGAGGAAGGGGAGCGGGTCGGCTCCGGGGGTGTACTTGACCACCGGCGACACCACCCGGCGCACCAGTTCCTTGCAGCCCCCGGCGGCCGGCACCAATCCTACCCCGGCCTCCACCTGGCCGATGTAGGACTCCGCCGCCGCGCAGACCCGCGACGCGGCCATCGTCACCTCCGCGCCGCCGCCGAGCACCATCCCGAAGGGCGCACTGACCACCGGCTTGGGGCTGTAGTGGAAGGCCATCAGCGCGTCCTGGCCCTGCTTGACGATGCGCTCCAACATGTCCCAATCGCCCTGCTGCGCGGCGACGGCCACCATAAAGAGGTTCGCTCCGGCGCAGAAGTGCTCCCCCTGATTGCCGATGACCAGTCCGACCCAGTCGTGGGCGTCCAACTCCTCCTGAGCCCGCTCCATCATGTCGAAGATGTGATTGTCCAGGGCGTTCATCTTGGAGTGGAACTCCAGGCAGAGCACCCCGTCGCCGATGTCCAGCAGGCTGGCGCTGGGATTGTCGGCGATCACCCGCGCGGAATCCTCCTTGATGCCCTTGAGGACGATGACGCGCGGGTCTCCCTCGACGGGGAGGTACCCCTTGCTCTGCGGGTCGTAGTAGTGGAGATGCCCGTCTATCTTCTCGTAGAAACGGGTATGTCCGGCGGCCAACATCTCCTTGACCCAGGGGGCGACGGTCAGGCCGTCCTGCTCCATCCGCTCCACCGTCTCCGGCACGCCCAGCGCGTCCCAAATCTCGAAGGGGCCCAGTTCGTGATTGAAACCCCACTTGTTGGCGTTGTCAATGTCGAGGATGCGGTCGGCGATCTCCGGCATGACGGTAGCGGCGTAGTTGAGGCTGAAAGCGGTGGTGTCCCAGATGAACTTTCCGGCGCGGTCGTCCTCGGCGCACAGCAACTTGATGCGCTCGCCGGTGTCCTCCGCCTTGCGGTGCTTCCCGACCGACTCGAAGCGGGGCTTGGTCGGCGGCTCGTACTCCAACGTCTCCAGATTCAGGTGCCAGTATTGCCGCCCCTGCTCCGTCTCCACCCGCTTGTAAAAGCCCTGCCGGGTCTTGTTCCCCAGCCACTTCCGCTGCACCAGTTCCTCGATGAGAGCGGACGCCTTCGGATGGGCGAGTATCTCGCGGTACGGGTCGTGGGGGATGGCCGGGTAGAGGTTGCGGTTGACGTGGGCCATGATGTCAATCCCCACCAGGTCGTACAGGCGGAAGGTGGCCGTCTTGGGGTGGCCGACGAGCGGCCCGGTGAGGCTGTCCACCTCCTCGACGGTGTAGCCGTTATCCAGCGCGTAGTTGAGGATGTAGGAGCCGACGAGGGTGATGAACCGGTTGGCGATGAAGTTGGGCGTGTCCTTGCAGACGACCACTCCCTTGCCCAGCATGCGGGTGCCGAACTGCCGCATATACTCGACCACCTCCGGCGCGGTCTGGGCGTGGGGGATGATCTCCAGCAGTTTGAGGTAGCGCGGCGGGTTGAAGAAGTGTGTCCCCAGGAAGTGGGCCTTGAAATCGTCGGAGCGGCCGGCGGCGATTTGGTGGATGGGGATGCCGGAGGTGTTGGTGCTGACGATGCTCCCCGGCTTGCGGGTCTCTTCGATGCGGGCCATCAACTGCTGCTTGATGTCCAGCCGCTCGATGATCGCCTCGATGACCCAATCCGCCTCACCGACCCAGTCGAAATTGTCCTCGGTGTTGCCCAGCGTGACCCGTTCGGCCACGTCGGGGGCGAAGAGGTTGGCCGGTTTGGCCTTGAGGCACCGCTGCCAGCCCGCGTTGACGATCCGGTTGCGCACCGCCGGGTCGTCCAGGGTCAGCCCTTTGGCCTGCTCCTCCGGCGTCAGTTCCCTGGGGACGATGTCCAGGAGGTAGACCGGGAAACCGGCGTTGGCCAGGTGGGCGGCGATGGCCGCCCCCATCGTTCCCGCACCGATGACGGCTGCTTTGTTGATGCTGTACTTCATAATTCGGCCTCCTTTCTGTCACGGATGGCTGATAAAAGGGCAACCGCGAGGGTTGCCGTTACGAAAGATGTCGGCGGCGATGGTGTGCCGCCGTGCCGATGGGCTGTACTCGTTCCAACGCTCTGCGTGGGAACACGAAGGGACGCTCCGCGTCGAGAGAGACGGAGCAGGTGAGGGGGGGCTGATCTATCCACTGCTGCCACACGCCTACTTATCCCTGGTCAGGAAGAGATACGCCAGTTCCCGCAACGACTCGACCGCCGGATTGTCCAGGCCCGTCTCCTCCAGGGTGGACAAGGCCCGGACGTAGTGCGTCTGGGCCAGTTCCTCGGTGTACTCCCGGCTCCCCGTCTCCACGAGCCACTCGGTGGCGCGGAGCACGTCCTCCTCGGAGAGCACCGCCCGCCCCAGCAAATCCCGCAGTTCCCGGCTCCGCTCCATCCCGTGGACGATGGGGAGCGTCTTCTTGTGGTGCAGGATGTCGGAGCCGACCGGCTTGCCGGTGACGGCCGGGTCGCCCCAAATCCCCAGGATGTCGTCCCGCATCTGGAACACCCGCCCCAGGTGATAGCCGAACCGTCGCAACTGCTCCCGTCGCTCCGGCGGGGCCTCGGCGACGATCGCCCCAATCTCGCAGGCGGCGGAGATGAGCGCACCGGTCTTCCCCTCGATCATCTTCAGGTACTCCGTGACGGAGACGGCGGCGCGGCTCTCGAAACTGATGTCCAGATACTGCCCGCTGGTCAGGGCTACGCAGGTGTTGTTGAAGACGCGCATCGCCTCGACGACCAGCGGGGCGGGCACACCCCGTTGACTCAGCCCCATCAACGCCAGTTGGGACAGGGCGAAGAGCGTGTCTCCGGCGTTGACCCCCTGCGCTACCCCCCACAGCGACCAGACCGTCGGTCGCCCGCGCCGGGTGTGGTCCCGATCCTCGATGTCGTCGTGGATGAGGGAGAAGTTGTGCATCAGTTCGACGGCGGCCCCGCCGGGGAGCACCTGCTCCCAATCACCGCCGGCGGCCTCGCAAGAGAGGAGGCACAGCACCGGACGCACCCGTTTGCCGGAGCGCGTCCCACGGGGGTTGAAACGCTCGTCCACCCACCCCAGGTGATACTGCAACATCCCGCACAACCCCTCGTGGCAGATGATGGAGACCTGCACGACCTCCTTCATCTCCTCCTCGATGGCGGGGAGATAGCGTTCCATGTGCTCGGCTAGCGTCATTTACACCTCGTCGGGAGTCTCGGTGAGGGGATCGGCGCGGCTGTTGATGATCGTCCGGGCCAGGGCGACGTCCACCTCGGTATCCACGCAGCCGTCCTTCGTCAGCGGAATCACGGAGACGGCCGGCTTGACCACGTCCCACTGAATTTTGTCAATCGCCTCGATGCCCTCCCGCAGTTCCTGGGGGCAGGCGACGGCGACGACTCCGCGCGGCTGATGCTCCACCAGGAAACGCACCGCCATCCGACCGCCGGGGGCGACGCATACGCCGCTGTAACCGGCCTTCAACGCCGCCTGCCGCAGTTGGTAGATCGCGCACTCGGTGTGCGTGCAGCCGGTGCAGTCCAACCCCGTTTTGGTCATCTTGCCGGGGCAGTCCTGGCTGGGACGCAGGCAGTAGGGGAGCAGCAGCACCCGTTCCTCGAAAGGAACCGCAGCCACTTTACCATCTGATGAGAAATCGAACTCTTCCAACCTCTTACTCCTTTTCTCGCTCTTGAGTCAAGTTCCCGTTGCCGGAAGGCCGGCCTCAGCGCGCCCCGAACAACCGCAGCCACTCCTCCACCTCGCGCGGTGAAAGGCGCACGTCGGGCTCCGTCCCCCGCCGGGGATGGCCCTGGCGGCGGCGCGGGGCGGACAGGCGGGCGGCGAACTCCTCCGAGCGCACCACCCGCGCCCCCCGCTCCTGCGCCGCGGCGATGATTTCGTTGTCCGACGTGACCACGACCAGGCCGCGCGGGTCACGGGCCCGCCGGATGCGCTCCCGCAGAATCCCGTCGGCGGGATGGCCGGACGGGGCGAAGATGACCTCCACCCCTCCGCCGGAGAGCGGCGACCGGCCGCCGGGCAGCCCCCCGTCGAAGACCACCGTAGCCCGCTTTCCGGTGCGGGCGCAGTAAGTCTTCAAGCGGGCGGTCAGTTTGGCCTCGTCGTCGGGGTCGTCCAGCGAGATGTCCGGCAGACGCCCGATCAGGTTATGTCCGTCAATCAGCAGCACCGCTTCCCCCGTCCTGCGGCTACGGCGCGTAGCGGAACGGGTGCCGTGCCGCCGCCTTCTCCCGAATCAGTTCCTCCACCGTCGGACGCCCTTCCAACGCTTTGCGGATGGCGTGCCGGGTGGCCTTGTAGTTGTTGAACTCCACCCGCTTGGCGATGGACGCGCCGGGGTGGACGAAGGCGTTGACGATGAGCACGATGTCGTCCAGAATCTCCTCCGGCAGGAAGCCGTCCTCGACGCTCAGGCGGATCGCCAGGTTGACCCCCGCCGCCGCGTGCTCGTAGAACAGACGGCGTTGCTTGGCGGTGCGGGCGGTCACGGTCGGCACCAGCAGGGTACGCGGACGGTCGTTGATCAGCCGCAGGCCGCGCTCCTCTCCCCACTCCGCCAGCGCCCGCTCGATAGCCCGCCCCACCGGGCCCTCCTTCAGCCCCAGGAGCAGGTCCACGTGGGCCAACTCCTGGAACGGCGGCCCGGCGAACCCCTCGCCCACCTTCAGCGCGAAGCCGGAGATGGTGCGCGGGGTCTGCGGGGTGCCGGCGATGTGGGTCTCGACCTGCTTCTCCCCCAGGTCATAGGTCACGGGGACGGCGGGGATTTTGCCCAGGGCCTCCAGTTGCAGCCGCAGTTCGCCGTAATCCTCCCGCTTGAAGCCGCCGCCGGGCATAATCGGATGGCGGGAGTCGCCGACGGAGAGGCCCATCATTCGCAGCCCCTCCTTGACCGCCTGGGTGGAACTGCACCGGACGACGATGCGCACCAGTTTCTGCACCTTTCGCTGCCACGCCTGGGCTGTCGCCAGGTCGCCGGCCTGCACCGCCCGATAGACTTTCTGCCAGATGTCGGCGATGAGGTTCGCGCTGGCCAGGATGGCGCCATCGGCTCCGGCGGCCAGCGCGGGCTGGACTACTTCATCGTGGCCGACGAAGATCGAGATCTTCCCGCCGACTTTCTCGAACATAGCGTCCATGAAGGGCAGGTCGCCGGAGGAGTCCTTGATGCCGATCACGTTGTCGAAGTCCAACGCCATCCCCTCGGCGGTCCACCATTTGAAGTGGGTGCCGGCGCACTGGGGGATGTTGTAGAGGACGATGGGGACGCCCAGCCGGTCCACCGCCCGGTAGTGGTCGTAGACCTCGTTGAAGGTCGGCTTGAGGTAGTAGGGGGCGACGACGAGGACGCCGGAGACGCCGGCGTCCCTGGCCCACTCGGTCAAGATGAGCGTCTCGCGGGTCGAGGGGCAGCCGGTCCCGGCCAGCACCGGGACGCGCCCGTTCACCTCGTCCAGGCAGACTTCGATCGCCCGCTTGCGCTCCTCCATCGTCATAGAGGAGAACTCGCCCGTCGTGCCGCCGGGGACGACGCCGTTCACGTGGGGCAGGAGGAAGCGAATCAACTCCCGATAGGCTCCCTCGTCCAGTTTGCCGTCGGGCGTGAAGGGAGTCACCAGCGCGGGGAAGATGCCCTTGAACCAGTCGGTCTTGTAACCCATCTCCTAACCCTCCTCCGGGAATGCCTGGGCCAACGCCTGGGAGGCCGCCTCGTAGACGGCCAGGTAGAGCGCGTGCCGGTCCAACGCGCGGGGATGCACCGTCGCCAGGACGATCAGCACCTCGTCCTCCACCGCCGCCTCCGGGATGCGGCCGGCCTCCAGCCCGTCCACGACGGCGCGGGCGACGGCCAACTGGGTGGGGCCGTAAATCATGTTCGCCTGCCGCAGGTTCTTCTGCGGCAGCGTCGGCAGGATGAGCGTCGCCGGGCGGACGGTGAGGGCCGGTTCGAGGATGGCGGTCAGGGCCTCCCGTCCGTGCAGGGGGTAGGTCAGTTGGAGGGCGTAAGCGTCCCCCAGCGGGCTCTCCTTCCCACCGGCGATCAGGTCAATCTGGACTTTGTTCAGCCCCTCCCCGGCGAGGCCGCTCCCGACCCGCAGGTGATGGGCGGCGATCGTCTCCGGCGTGATCTCCAGGTCGGCGAAACGGGAGTCCAGCGGGCCGTCGGGGTAGGTGAAATCGGCCTCGTCGGCCGGCACCTTGCCCAGTCTCTCCAATTCGAGCCGGATTTCGGCGCGGGTCTCGTGAATCAGCCCCCCGCCGACCGCTTTGAGCGGCTTGCGCGGCACGCCCATATCGAGCCCCATCATCTTGAGGGCCGCTTTGACCGCTACCCCGCCGCCGTGCCGACAGAAGATGCGGGAGAGTTTCTGCACCCGCCGCTGGAGGGCGCGGGCCTCGTCCAGACGGCCCAGTCCGACCAGGCTGATGACCTCCTGCCACACCTCCGGGTAGACCTGGGCGCTGGCGAGGATGACGCCGCTCACGCCGCCGGCGAGGGCGGGGAGCACTACCTCGTCGCAGCCGATGAAGACATCCAGGCGGTCTCCGGCGTACTCCAACACCTCCAGCGTGTAGGTCAGGTTGCCGGAGGAGTCCTTGAGGCCGACGATGTTGGGGATGTCCGCCAGGTCCTCGATGACGGTGCGGGGGAGATAGGCGTCCATCACCTGGGGGATGTTGTAGAGGATGAGGGGCACTTCGATGGCGGTGGCGATGTCGTAGAAGTGCTGGTAGATGCCCTTGTCGGAGGGGTGGAGGAAGTAGGGGGTGACGACGAGCACCGCCGACGCGCCGGCCTCCTGCGCGTCGCGGGCCAGGGCGAGGGCCTCCTGGGTGGAGGGTGCGCCGCAGCCGGCGATGACCGGTTTCCCCTGCGCCTCCTCCACGCCGATGGCGACCAGCCGTTTCTGCTCCTCACGGGTGAGGTAGGGGAACTCGCCCGTGGTGCCGCTGGTGACGAGCCCGTCCACGTGGGGCAGGACGTGGCGTATCAAGCGGCGATAGGCCGCCTCGTCTACCTCCTCTGTCTTGAGGACGAAGGGGGTGACGAGGGCCGGGAAGACTCCCTTGAGCCAGGGAAGTTTGACGGGCATAGGACGACCTCCTTTGTGCCTTTGTGGATGAGAGATACGCGAGCAAGCGACGAAATTCTACCCCCGACCGGATGAGATGGCAAGTAACGACGGCGCAACCCGGGGCTGGCGCGAGGCCAGGGCTGGTGCGAGACCAGCCCCTACGCCCCGCGTCGCGCCAGGGCGAACTCCCGCAGGGTGACGTACTCCGCGCCGGTCGGCTTGAGGATGCTGCGGATGAAGGCGAACCGGGCGGCGGCGACTTCCCCCAGACGCCCGACCTCCGTCCCGGCGACGACCGCGCCCACCTGAGCGACGTCGTCGCGCGAGACCTTGCGGCGCACCCGGCCCAGCGTCAGGTGGGGGGAGAACTTGCGCCTCTCCCG
>JALWUZ010000707.1 GCA_027079895.1 Anaerolineae bacterium | reverse complement strand
CCCCGTCCACCAACCCGACGGCGGTCCCCATCCCTGCCACGCCGACGGAGACCCCCGTCCCGCTCCTGCCCCTCAGCGGGGGCTCCGGTGGCACCTCCTCCGCCGCCGTGCCGGGGACGGCCCTCGTCCTGACCGCCGTCATGCTCCTGCTCGTCGGCGCGGCCCTGGGACTCCGGCGGTCATCCCCCCGGACTTGAGCGGCAGGTTGACGCGGCGGCTCTCTCGATGTCACGGAGGCCTACGATGTCCCGTCGAGTCGAAATCCACCTGGACCCGTTGTCGGAGAGCATGCTGCTCCCCCTCTGGGCCCGCGCCGTCGAGTCACGGCAACGCCGCCCTATCCTGGAAGACCCTTACGCCGTCCAATTCATCAGCCGCATCGCCTACGACTTCTCCCAATTCGAGAAGAAGTACGGCCGCATGCAACCGCTCTGGCCCATCAGGGCGTACACCTTCGACCAGGTGCTCCGGGCCTTCATCGCCGCCCATCCCCAGGCTTTGATCGTCAACCTCGGCGCGGGGCTGGACACCACCTTTTTTCGGGTGGATAACGGCCAGATTCGCTGGTACGACCTCGACCTGCCGGAGGTGATCGCCCTGCGTCGGGAGTTCGTTCAAGAGACGGAGCGGCTGCGGTTCATCAGCGGCTCGGTGCTGGATTATTCCTGGTGCGACCGTGTACGGGATAAAGGCGATGGTCAGTTGCTTATCGCAGCCGGTTTGTTGATGTACCTGGATGAGTTCACGGTGCGGACTCTCTTCGACCGGGTCGCCACTCACTGCCCGACAGCCGAAATGCTGTTCGACTTCATCTCTCCGCGATTCGTCAAGGGCGGCAAGTACAAGTGGGGGCTCACGGACGCCCGCCTCCTTCCGACGCTGGATGAGCGCATCGTCCTGCTCGGACAGTGGCGTTACTACGACCAGTTCCCGCACCGCTGGAGCCTGCCGTTCCGGTTGCTCCGCCCGTTCATCCTCAAGTGGAACGGAATGGCTCACATCAGATTCTCGTCTTGAAGGAGGAGCCCATGAAGCCGGAAGTCCTGGACTACATCGCCGCCCACCGTGAGGAATGCCTGGCCTTGTTGGTGCGGGCCTGTTCCCAGCCCAGCGTCTCCGCTCTCCACGAGGGGCTCGATGAGATGGCCGCCCTGGTCGGTGAGATGTTGCGGGGGATTGGTTTCGAGGTGGATTTGGTGCCGACCGACGGCGCGCCGGTCGTCCTGGGGCGGATGGCCGGGAGCGGCGATCGTACCCTGCTGCTCTACAATCACTACGACGTGCAGCCGGTGGATCCGCTGGATGAATGGGAGACTCCGCCCTTCGAGCCGACGGTGCGCGATGGCCGGCTCTACGCCCGCGGAGCCGCCGACAACAAGGGCGCGATCGTCTCGCGGATCTGCGCCCTGCGGGCCTACCTGGCCCACCACGACCGCCCGCCGGTGAACATCGCCTGGGTCATCGAGGGGGAGGAGGAGACCGGCAGCCCCTACCTGGCGCAGTTCGTCGAGCGTTATGACGACCTGTTGCGCACGGCTTACGGCTGCGTCTGGGAGGCGGGGGGGAAGGACTCGCGGGACAGATACACCATCGCGTTGGGGTGCAAGGGGCTGTTGTACGTCGAATTACGCGCCCGCGAGGCCGCTCGTGACCTGCACTCCGCCAACGCCGCCATCGTCGGCAACCCGGCCTGGCGGTTGGTGTGGGCCCTGAGCACCCTCAAAGGGCCGAACGAGAACATCCTCATCCCCGGCTTCTACGACGACATCCGCATCCCGTCGGCGGCGCAGAAGGAGGCCCTGGCCCGCTGGGATTATCCGGAGGAGGAGACCCGCGCCCTCTACGGCATAGACCGCTTTCTGTGCGGCGCGACCGGCGACCGGCTCAAGGAGCAACTCATCTTCGGCCCCACCTGCAACATTGACGGTTTCCACTCCGGCTACGGCGGCCCCGGCTCCAAGACGGTGCTCCCCGCCGAGGCGACCGTCAAACTGGACTTCCGCCTGGTGCCGGAGCAGTCCCCGGAGCGCATCCTGGAATTGCTGAAAGAGCACCTCGCCTCCCAGGGCTTCGGCGACATCGAGGTCGTCTCCTACGAGGGAGAGCCTCCTTCCGCCGGCGACCCGTCCCACCCCTTCGTCCAGACCGCCGCGCAGGTGGCGGAGGGCATCTACGGCCACGCCCCGGCCCTCATCCCGATGATGAGCGGCACCGGCCCGGTTCACGTCCTCTGCGGGCAGTTCGGCGTTCCGGTCGTCACCGCCGGGGTGGGGTACGCCGGTTCGCGCGTCCACGCCCCCAACGAAAACATCCGCCTGGATGACTTCTTCGCCGGGACGCGCTACATCGCCGCCCTCCTGGACGCCTTGTGACGCCCCTTCCCCCCCCAAACAAAACCGCCGACGGTCGGTAGCCCGTCGGCGGTCGTGTTTGTCGGTGTGGTCGCTCAATACTTCCGCACCACAGCCCGGTACACGTCCGGGCGGCGGCACTGGAGGATTTGAGTCTCCTCCCGTTGCTGCCGCACCTCGTCCAAGTCAATGCGGGCGATGGCGTACCCCTCTGCCGGCTCCTCCACGCTGGCGTAGACCTTCCCTCGTGGCCCGATGATGCTGCTCTGCCCGAAGAAGGTGTAGGAGGGCTCCTCCCCCACCCGGTTGGCGGCGGCGATGAAGACGCGGTTCTCGTAGGCCCGCGCCAGCAGGTAGACCCGCCACTCGTCGGCGTGCGGCTCCTCCCAGTTGGCGCACACCACGATCAACTCCGCCCCCTCCAGCGTCAGGCTGCGGGCCGCCTCCGGGAAGGCCAGGTCCCAGCCGATCATCATCCCCACCGTGCCGAACTCCGTCTCGAACCCCTTGATCTGGTATCCGGCCCGGAAGGCGATCTGCTCCTCCCCCCGCAGATGTACCTTGTGGTACTTGCCGATCAAGTCCCCATCGGGCCCCACCAGCACGGCGGTGTTGTAGATGATGCTCTCCACGCGGTCCTTGCTCACCATCCCAAAGGCGACGTGGACGTTGTACTCGCTGGCCCGCTGGGCGATCAGGTTGACCGTCGGCCCTGGGATCCGTTGCGCCATCTGCGGGAAACGCGGCCCGACCTCGTAGCCGGTGGTGATCAACTCCGGGAAGACGATCAAGTCCACCGGCTGCTCGGTGGCGACCCGCCCGATGAACTCGCTCATTTTGATGAGGTTATCCTCCATCTGGCCCAATTCGGGCTTCATCTGCACCGTTGCGACGGAAATTTCTGCCATCGGATTCTCCTTCTCCCTTGTTGCGGCTATTATCCCAGAGACCGGGCTTATGTCAAGGTCAGAGTTCTCATCCAGGGGGTAGGTGATGACACTGCCATCGCCTACCCAATCAATCAAAGGGGTGGGCGAAGGCACTGCCTTCGCCCACCCCCGGTTATGTCAAGGGCACTGCCTTCGCCCACCCCCGGTTATGTCA
>JALWUZ010000706.1 GCA_027079895.1 Anaerolineae bacterium | reverse complement strand
GCGCTACACCCAGGCCAAGCCGATGGGAGCCGAAACTCCCTCTTGAGCGTCCGTATCGGCGTCGGGACGCCGCACGCCGGCCTTGTTACGCCCGGCCCCCGACCCGCCGGCGCGAGGCCGGGGCGGACGTGACCCGCGTTACGGGGTCATCCATCCATCAGACCGGGCTAGGCCGCCATTGGAATGGCCGCGTAGCCGTAGTCGGCCTGCGGGATGGGGAACCAAGTGTCATCGGTATCGGCACTTTGGAAAGTATGCTCCGTTGTTCACGGGGTCAGAGCGCCCCGGCTTGCAGTCCGTGACCAGCCTTCTCCGTCGAAGCCTATCATCCCCTGGTCGGCGCTATTATAACACGAACCCGCTCACTTGCAACCTGCAAACCTGCCCCCCTGCCACTTGCCCACTTGCCACCTGCCCACTTGCCCACTTGCACACTTGCCCACTTGCCCACTTGCAAACTTGCCACCTGCCCCCTTGTCTGGTATCATACCCTCCCACGCGAAAGGAGGGGCACCTTAAACCAGCGTCAGCGACCAGACGGCGACGGGCCCCCGTTCGCCAACCTGCACCCTGGAGGTGTCCCGATGAAACGCTTACTCCCCTCGGCCCTGGCACTCGGCATAGCACTGGCCCTGGCGTGGGCGGCGACCGCTGCCCTTTCCCAGCCGCCGACCGTCCACACGGTGAACACCGGCCAACACTTCCTGCCGCCGTATCCCAACGACCGCGACCGGTTCGGCTTCGACAGCAACGCCGGCGACCCGTTGACCAACTACGATGTCGCTGCCCTGCACGCCGGCTGGTACAGCGACTGGGCCGCCAGCCTCAACCCGCCGCATCCCGACGACCTGACCTACGTCCAACTGATTCGCTTCAAAGCCGGCTCCGACCCCCACGACCCGGCCCAGGTGACGGTCAGCCCCGGTCGCTCCACCATCGCCCGCATCGCCGCCGCCCATCCCGGCTCCCTCTGGCTGATGAGCAACGAGCCGGATTCACTGTACCAGGGCAACCCGATCTACCCCGACGTGTACGCCCAGGTCTACCACGAGTACTACTACTACATCAAATCCCTCGACCCCACCGCCTTGATCGCCAACGGCGGCATCGTCCAGCCCACCCCCTGCCGTCTGACCTATCTCGATATCGTGTGGGACACCTACCAACAACTCTACGGCGAGGAGTGGCCCGTGGATGTGTGGAACATCCACGCCTTCATCCTGCGGGAGGTGTACGGCTCCTGGGGGGCCAGCACCCCGCCGGGAGTGGACCGCAATTGCGGGATAAACTACAAAATCCGCGATGGGGACGACATCAACATCTTCCGCGACAACCTGATCGCCTTCCGTCAGTGGATGAAGGACAAGGGAGAGCAGGACAAACCGCTCATCATCAGCGAGTACGGCGTCCTGTGGCCGGACTGGTTGAAAGACGAGGACGGCGTCGGCTTCCCCCCGGCCCGCGTGAGCCACTTCATGACCCAGACCTTCGACCTATTCCTGAACGAAACCTACCCCGACGTGGGCTACCCCGCCGACGACTACCGCCTGGTGCAAGCCTGGGCCTGGTACAGCCTCTCCGACGACTCGTACTACAACGGCTACCTCTTCTACCACAGCAGCCGGACCATCTCGCCGATGGGGGAGACTTACGCCGCCTACACCGCCGCCCTCTCCGACACCCGCTACGCCGACTTGACGCTCAGCGTCATCTCCCCCGTCACCGACAGCCTGGAGCACATCCCCCTGGGCGACCCCTACGGCACGACCTCCGTCACCATCCCAATCTGGGCCTACGTCGGCAACCTGGGCAAGGTGCCGGTGGATGACCCCGTCCCGCTGGTGACCTACCTCTCGCCCCCCGTCACCTACTCCGTCACCGCCGCCGCCCGCTACACGGCGGACATCCAGCCGTTCCTGGTGGCCACCATCGCCCTGACCTGCCCGGCAGTCTACGAGTTCTCCGACATCACCGTTGCCGTTGACCCCGCCCACACCGTCGCCGACCCGCGCCCGTGGAACAACGTCGCCACCGTCACCCTGCCGTCCGTCGTGGACGCCCGTCCCGACCTGCAACTGACCCGCCTCGTCAGCGACTACCTCACCGACGCCGGGCTGTACATCACCATAACCATCGCCAACGGCGGGATTTGGCCCTCGCCGCCGGTCTCCGCCTCCCTCGTGCTGAGCGACCTCCACGGCAGCCTGCTGATCCCCATCGCCCGCTTCGCCATACCGCCCCTCACCTTTGGGGACGAGATCACCATGACCGCCCGCCTGACCGCACCCAATCCCGGACTCTACGCCCTGACGGCCACGGTGGACGACGCCGCCCAGGTGGACGAGCAGGACGAGGCGAACAACCGTGTTCAGACTACCGTTGACCTCCGCCCCAACCTGACGGTCTCCATCGTGGAGGGCAGCACCTGCGTCCTCGGCAGCGGCGACCTGTACGTCACCTACACCATCGCCAACGCCGGGCTGACGGAGGCCGCTGCGACATCGGGCACCCGTTCCCTCGACAACACTTTCGGCACCCTGGTGTTCGCCACCGAACGTTTCTCCATCCCCCCCTTGCTCCCCGGCGCGGCCCTGACCCATACCTGCCGGATGTCCCTCACCTCGTCGGAGGAGGACTTCTACCGCTTCGCCGTGGCGGTGGACGACGACGACCTGCTCGACGAGATGGACGAGAACGACAACCAGGCCCTGCTGATGGTGCCCATCCTGGTGACGGAGACGCTCCTGCCGGACTCCGCCGCCGTCATCACCTCCTCCGCCGGCGACCTCGTCCTGTTCGT
Organism: Anaerolineae bacterium; assembly: GCA_027079895.1. Taxonomy (GTDB): domain Bacteria; phylum Chloroflexota; class Anaerolineae; order B4-G1; family B4-G1; genus JALWUZ01. Next base: position 670 of record JALWUZ010000706.1, on the reverse strand, counting down.
CCCCACCGGCACCGTGACCGTCCCCACGAACCTGGAATTCGTCCCCGTCTGGCCGACGGAACTGCCGCCGGGCCTGTGGCGGGCGGCGATGGCCTTCCGCCTGGCCGCCTATCAGGACGGGCAGACCGTCGCCTACCCCTTCAACCGTCCGCTGACCGTCACCTGGTGGTACACCGACTCCGACATAGCCGGAATGGACGAGGCCGACCTCGACTTTTTCCGCTGGGACGTGGCCTCCTGGCAGCGCATTGGCCTGGAGCGCACCGCGCCGGAGATGAACCGCGTTCGAGCCTCTACCTGGGATACGGGCCTGCACGCCTTCGGCTGGCGGCGCAAGTACTACCTGCCGCTGATTGTCCACACGGCGCAGTAGCGGGCGCGTGGGACACGGGGTAGGACACGGCCGGGCGACGATTCAGCCCCGGCGATGTCGCCCGTGTCGAGTCAGGGGATAATGTTACCGAGGCGGGAAGCAACCGTTAAGAGAAGAAAATGTTACCATTCTCGTTCAGCAGCGGTACGGTAACATTTTTAGGACTTACGCGGTTGAGGGAGTTGGTGTAAACTAAGACAACCTTTCGTTCCGAGGCAAAGGCAATGAACCCTCCGAAAGTGGACGAGCTGGACTACATTCATTTCTTGGTGGCCACCCAACGGGTGTTTACCACGA
>JALWUZ010000705.1 GCA_027079895.1 Anaerolineae bacterium | reverse complement strand
TCGCGCGACGTTCAACGCGCCATCAGTTTGCTGAAGCGGTTCAGGAAGATGTTGATCTTCTCCACCAGCGGGAGATTGCCGCGGATCCGCACCTCGCCGGTGCCGATGGCGACGACCGCGCTCAGATGCCCCTCGATGAGACGGCGGGCGACGGAGAGGTCGTCGAACTCCATCACCGCGTTGGGATGGGCCACCGGCTGCCCGAAGGTGGAGATGAACTCCCCGCCGGCGGCTTTGGCGACGCTGCCGAAGGGCCCGTCCGGCAACACCTTCACCAACAGCGTGCCCGGGGGCGTCTCGGCGGCGGTCTCGGCCAGCAACGGGTCATCGTTGGCGACGGTCGCCATCCCGGCCAGCATAGCGTGGAGGCCGAGCGTCACCAGGAAGCGGTCCGCCTCCGGCCCCTGGGCCTTCTGCCCCTCTCCTTCCAGGTGATAACTCAGCCGTTCCGACAGGCGGGGGAACTTCTTGGTCAGGAAACCGATGTGCGTGAACCCCTTGCGGATTCCGGGGCGCACGTCCTCCCCTTCGAAGAGGCGGTTGAGCAACTCCGGCGACTTGAAGGTGAGGCGCACATCGGGGCGGGGGTGGGGGCCGATGCCGTGCCGGATTTTCCCCCCGCCGATGTCGAGGTGAGCGATAGGCCCGCCCTTGACCTCGAACTGGAGCACCAGATTCTCCCCGGCGATGGCTGCGGCGGCCTCCTCGTCGTAGGCGACCAGGTCCTCCATCAGTGGCAGGACGGCCTTGAGGTAGATGCAGGACTGAAGCAGAGCGTTCATAATTCTCCTCCCGGAAGATATGCGCCGCTACTCACCACACCTCGATGTGCCAATCCACGACCTGCACTTCGGGGTGCTGATTCTCGATCCAATGCACAGCCCGTTCCAGCACGGCGTACACCCGGCCGGCGTCGTTGGCGACGGTGACGATGGAGATTCCCGCCGATTGCCAGAGGTCGTTGTGGGCGGTCTCGGCGGCCGCCAGATTGAACTCGCGCCGCAGACGGTGGAGCAGAGGCTTGAGGCGGCTGCGCTTCCCTTTCAGCGAGCCGCTGCCGGGGAGGTAAAGTTCGATGCTGCACAGGCCGACGGTCATACCTGACGAGTATAGCACGGGCGGGGGGATAGTCAACCGGCGTTGCAAGTTGCGCCTCCGCTCCGACGGTGTTACAATTCCACCAAAATCGCAGCAAAGGAGTCGTTATGACCGCACAGTCACGCCCTCAGGGACGGTATTTCGAGGAGTTCACCGTCGGCGACGTGGTGGAGACCGCCGGCCGCACCATCACCGAGGCCGACATCGTCCTCTTCGCCGGGCTTTCCGGCGACTACAACCAGTTGCACACCGACGCCGAGTTCGCCAAAGGGACGCTCTACGGGGAGCGTATCGCCCACGGACTGTTGGGGCTCTCCATCGCCAGCGGGCTGGCGGCCCGCCTGGGGTTCGTCGAGGGGACGGCGCAGGCGTTCACCGGCTTGGAGTGGAAGTTCCGCGCCCCCATCAAAATCGGGGACACCATCCGGGTGCGGGCCGAGGTCAAAAAGAAGAAGGCCATGCCCCGTCTGGGTGGGGGGTTCGTCGTTTTCGGGGTCGTCATCCTCAATCAGCGGGACGAGGTGACGCAAAAAGGCACCTGGACGATGCTCATCAAGGGCCGGCCACAATGAGCCTCGCCGTGCCGGGGTACCTGCACACCATCACCGTCCCGACGCCGTTCCCCATCGGGCCGGTCAACGTCTACCTGGCCGAAGGCGACCCGCTCACGCTGGTGGATGTCGGGCCGCGTTACGAACCGGCCCGCGCCGCCCTGAAGCGTGGGCTGGCCGCGTATGGACATCAACTGGCGGAGGTGGGGCGCATAGTGCTCACCCACGCCCACGCCGACCACAGCGGCCTGGCGGCGGAAGTGGCGCGGCTCTCCGGCGCGGAGGTGCTGACCCACGCCCTCAACATCCCCTGGCTGGACGGAGGGAGCGGCGCCCGCCGTCTGGCCTTCTACGCCGATGTGCTGCGCTGGGCCGGAGTGCCGCCCCAGATGCTGCTCCGCCTTTCCCGCATGCGGCGGGGGATGAGCCGGTACGAGGAGCCGCTGACCCCCGACGGCACGCTGTCCGATGGGGATGTGCTCCGTCTGGGGGATGAGGAGTGGGTGGTGCTCCACACGCCCGGACACACCGGCGGGCTCATCTGCCTGCACCAGCCGCGACGGCGGCTTCTGCTTTCCAGCGACCACCTCCTGCGCCACGTCTCCTCCAACCCGATCGTCGAGCCGCCGCCGCCCGGCGAAAAAGAGCGTCCCCGCCGCCTGGTGGACTACCTGGCCCAACTGCGCCGGGTCGCCGCCCTGGACATCGCGCTGGCGTTGCCGGGGCATGGGCCGGTCATCAACGACGTACCGGGGCTGGTGCGGGAGCGGCTGGCCTTCCACGAGCGGCGGGCGCGGCAGGTCATGGACGCGCTGGGGGACGAGGAACTCACCGTGCATCGGTTGGTCGAGCGGCTGTTCCCCGCCCTCGATCCGGTGAACTACTTTCTCGCCGCGTCCGAGGTGATCGGGCACTTGCAGTGGTTGGAGGAACGGGGAGAGGTGCAGTCGCAACAGCGGCTGCGGGTCGCCTACTGGCGGCGCAGGAGGGAATGAGATGGGGTGGGTTCGCCAGGCCCGCCCGGCGCAGGTTACGCGGTGTGGTAGAAGTTGATGTACTGCTTCCCCATCAGCACCAGGTCGCTCTGGGTGGGGAATTTCCCGTGCATGTCCACCAGCGGGAATATGCTCGTCTCGGTCACGGGCAGCAAAATGGTGGGGACGACTCCCAGGAAGTCGCCGAGTTTGGCCTCGGCGGGCATGTGGAAGTATCCCCGGCAGACGGCGACCGGAGTATAGGACACCAGCAGTTCCTTGCGGGTGAGCATGCTGATCGAGCGGCGGGTGTCGGCGTCGTCGAAGTACATCAGGATGATGTTGGACCTCAGCACGACGACGTAGGGCCGCTGCATGCTCGCCAGTGGAGTGCCGGGCCGCACCGGATACACCTGCGCCTCGTGGAGCGAGAGGCTGTCACGAGACGGGTCGTTGATGTAGGTGTCCGCCGGGCCGACCGTTTCCAGCAGCCCGATGAACAGGAAATCGGCGGTCAGGATGCGTACCGGATGCCGGTGGATGGGTGGGGGTCTCAGATCCATAATTTGCTCCTTTAGACGGTTTGTGGTACAATACCGCCGCGTGGTGGGTGTGGCCTAATGGTTAAGGCACCTGGTTGTGGCCCAGGAGATTGTGGGTTCGAATCCCATCACTCACCCCAGACCGAGGCCGGACGAGGTGTTGTCCGGCCTAAATTATACACCAAATGCCCCCGTAGCTCAATTGGACAGAGCGACGGACTTCGAATCCGCAGGCTGCGCGTTCAAATCGCGCCGGGGGCGCCAGGAGCCCAACGGGTAACGGTACTCGTCGGGCTCTTTTGCTTTGTCGTCGGTCGGCAGCACGACGGTAAAGGTGCTCCCCTGACCGACCGCGCTCTCGACGCTCACGGAACCGCCGTGCTCCTCCACGATCTCCTTGACCAACGCCAGCCCCAGACCGGTCCCACCGTAACGGCGGGTGGTGGTGCCGTTGACCTGGTAGAAACGCTCGAAGATGCGCTCGTGCTCCTCCGGGGGGATGCCGATGCCGGTGTCGGCGACCTCCAGGCAACAGGCGCGACCGTCGTCGGCGGCCGTCAGCCGCACGGTGATGGCGCCGCCCGCCGGGGTGAACTTGACGGCGTTGTCCAGCAGACTGTCCACGGCGTAACGCAGATGTACCGGGTCGCCGGAGACAGGGGGCAGGTCGGCGGTGATGTCGAAGGTCAACGTCAGGTGGGCCTCGGCGACGGTGGGCTGTATGTCGCGCAGCGCGTCCCGCACCAGAGCGGCCATATCCACCGGACGGGGCTGGAGCAGGTGGGCTTCGATGTCCAGGATGGCAGCGAAGTTGTCCAGCAGCCGGCTGAGGCCGCGCGTGCGCCCGGCGATGGTGGAGACGGCCTGGGCCTGTTCCGGGGACAGGTCGCCCAACGTGCCGTCCTCCAACAACTCGGCGTAGCCGCGGGCGATGGCGAGGGGCGTCCGCAACTCGTGGGAGACGTTCTGGATAAATTCGCTCCTGAGCCGTTCCAGTTCCTGCTGCCGGGCGAGGGCCTGCGACAGTTCGGCGGCGTGCCGCTCCAGTTCCTCGTGGAGACGGGCTTGCTGGACGGCAATGGCCAACTGATTGGAGATCTCATCGGCGACCTCCAGGTGCTCGGCGGTGAAGCCGTTGGGCTCGACAGTCCCCAACGCCAGCAGCCCGACCAGTTCTCCCTGGACGATGAGGGGGACGGCCAACGCCGAGCGCACTCCGGCAGCGAGCAGCCGTTTCACCGCCGGGGAGGGGTCGGGCAGTGTGGTCAGGTCGTTCTCCATCAGGCTCTGACCGCGCTTCAGGACATCTATCCGGCTGATGTCGCCGATGTTTATGGCGGGCAGGTCGTCCAACTGCCCCCGCAAGTCACCGTCGGCGCGGCTGGCGAGCAATTCGACCGTCTCCTTATCCCAATCGAGCACCAGGAAAACGCTCCACTGGCTGGGCACCAGTTCCTGGAGACGGCCCAGCACCGCCTGAGCGATCTCCTGCGGCGAGCGGGCGGAGAGGACGGCGCGGTCTATCTCGCGCAGAATCTGCAAGCGGGTCGCGTAGTGGCGGAGAGCCTGCTCCATCCGCACCCGCTCGGTGATGTCGTGGACGACGACCAGCACCGCCGCCTCACCCCGATAGGTGACGGGAGCAGCGGCGATCTCGGCGTACAGGACATCCCCCTTCGGCGTCACCAGTTTTTCCTCGCTCACGGGGGCGGGCTCCCCCCTCACCACACGAGTGACGCGCTCCTGCACCGCCTTCCGGTCGCCGGGGTGGACGAACTCCATAATCGGCCTGCCGATGAGCGCGTCGGGGCTGTCCATCCCCAACATCCTGACCCCGGCCGGGTTGACGTAGGCAATACGCCCCTCGATATGCACCACGATGGCGACAGGAGAGAGTTCTACCAGGCTGCGGTAACGCTCTTCGCTCTCCCGGAGCACCGCCTCGACCTCCTCCCGACGGGCGATCTCCTGGCGGGCCTGTTCGTACAGGCGGGCGTTGCGGATGGCGATGGCGGCCTGGGCGGCGAACATAGTCAGCAACTCGGCATCGTCGGGGGAGAAGGTGTGGCCGGGCTCCCCGTTGATGATGAGCACCCCCAGGCAGTCATCCTCGAAGATGACCGGAGCGCCGACGAGGGAGGTGTAGCCGTACTCCTCGAAGATCGCCGCCCGGCCCTCCCACTCCTGGTAATTCTCCACGATGAGCGGGCGGCGGCTTTCCAGAATCCGACCGCCGAACCCGTCCCCTTTGCGGAGCAGGATGCCGACCGGGGCGGGGTCGTCCACCGAGACCACCCACTCCAACGCCTCTTTCTCCGGTCGGTAGAGGAACAGTCCCCCACCCACGCCGCCCAGCAGGACGATGGCCTGAGTGACGATGGAGTGGAGCAGAGTCTCCAAATCCAATTGGGAGGTGATCTCCAGGCTGAGTTCGCGCAGGGAGTTCAACTGGGCGCGGCGTTGGCGGGCTTCCTGCTCAGCCTGGACGCGGCGGATTTGCATCCAGGCGAACAGGGCCAGCCCCAGGACGATGAGCAGGAAAAACAGAACGCACGTGACGCCCAATTGTTGGTAAGCGTGCCCGGCGGGGAGCACGTCAGGGGAAAGAAACAACGGGAGCAGCGACGGCCTCAGTTCAACCGATATGCCGTCCATTGGGGACTCCTTTGCCTGCCCGACGGTGGTACGAGGCCATCATCCAGGCATAGGCGATGAGCAACGCCACGAGGCCCCCGGCGTCGAAGAGGATGAATCGCCGACCGGTAGCAGCCAGAAGGTCGTGGCCCGGCGGCAAGGTCAGCAGCAGCCACGTCTCACCCACCACGCCAACGACTTGCTGGACGATGACGACCAAGAACAGGTCACGATAGCGCCAGGGGCGCCAGATGGCCGGCGGGTAGGTGACGTTCCACATCAGGAACAGGATGCCTATGCCGCGCGTGATGACCAGTCCCGGTATGCCGCCGACCTCGAAGCCGGGCATGTACCGTTCCGGCCAGAGGATGAAGGCCACAGCGCAACTGACGTTGAGAGAAAATACCCCACCCAACGCGAGTCGGGCGGGCCAGAGGGTTAGCAATGGGGGCATATCTTTGCAATTCCGGCCTTGTGCGTTCCGGCGGCTCGTACAACCCGTGCTGAGTCATTATAACCGCGAGAGGCTGTCCTGGCAAGGGAGGAGTGGCGGATTGTAGGGCTTTTCAACGTTTTAACATTTGACGGGTGGACAAGGTGGTGACCCGGCAATTGAGCCGTCGCATTCGCTGTTGGAGGGCGCTGGGTAGGCGATGGCACTGCCATCGCCTACACATTTGACCGTAAGCATAAGAACTTTGAAAAGCCCTAGGCGGATTGCGACTCGGACGTGCGAGTGTGCCCAGATAGCGCAGCGTGATGATGTTTGGCCCATCAGCAGGGGACGAGTGTCATCTTGTCAAAATCCCAGTCGGCGATAGAATATGCAATGCGATGTATATGCACTTGTATGCATAAGGTGACGGCGTTCGATGGCGGAAGACCAGTACAGCAAGACGGCCCAATTGTTTCACCTCCTCTCGCACGAGGCACGGCTGCGCATCCTGGACGAACTGCGGCGCGGGGATATGACTGGTGACGGTGTTCAGCACGCTGGCCGGATACCACTTTGGATTGATACTGGCGCTAGTGTAACTCGAATCAGCAACACGAAAGGAGAACCAAACGATGACCGACACGACTGCACGAGCACAGGACAAGGCCGTACAGCCGCAACCGGGCGTGGTCAAACGCCTCTCTATCCTGGACCGTTATCTGACTCTGTGGATTTTCCTGGCAATGGCGGCGGGCGTGGGACTGGGATACCTGTTCCCGGCCGCCGTCCAGTCTTTCAACCGGGCCGTGTCCGTCGGCACCACCAACATCCCCATCGCGGTGGGCCTGATTCTGATGATGTACCCCCCGCTGGCGAAGGTGCGTTACGAGGAATTGGGGGACGTCTTCCGCAACTGGAAGGTGCTGGGCTTCTCCCTGATTCAAAACTGGGTCGTCGGGCCAATCTTGATGTTCCTGCTGGCGGTGCTCTTCCTGCGGAACTACCCGGAGTACATGGCCGGTCTCATTATGATTGGCCTAGCCCGCTGCATCGCGATGGTGATCGTGTGGAACGAACTGGCCCACGGCGATACCGAGTACGCCGCCGGGCTGGTGGCGTTCAACAGTCTGTTCCAGGTCTTCTTCTACAGCCTCTACGCCTACGTCTTCATCACCGTCCTCCCCACCTGGTTCGGCCTGAAAGGGGCAGCGGTTCACGTCACCATCGGGGAGATCGCCCGGTCGGTCTTCATCTACCTGGGCATCCCCTTCATCGCCGGCTTCCTCACCCGCCTGTTCCTCATCCGTCTGCGCGGGAAGGAGTGGTACGAGGGCCGCTTCGTGCCGCGCATCAGCCCGCTGACGCTGGCAGCCCTCCTGTTCACCATCGTGGTGATGTTCAGCCTCAAGGGGAACCTGATTGTCACCCTGCCGCTGGATGTGGTGCGCATCGCCATCCCGCTGACCGTCTACTTCGTGGTGATGTTCCTGGTCAGTTTCTGGATGGGGCATGTCATCGGTGCCGGGTACGCCCAGACGACTACACTGGCTTTCACCGCCGCCAGCAACAACTTCGAGTTGGCGATTGCGGTGGCCGTGGCGGTCTTTGGAATCGAGTCGGGGCAGGCTTTCGCCGCCGTCATCGGGCCACTGATCGAGGTGCCGGTGATGATTGGGCTGGTGAACGTGGCCTTCGCGCTGGGGCGGCGGCTCTACGGTCGCCAGGGATGAGATGAAGACCGTCTTGTTCGTCTGCGTCCACAACGCCGGCCGCAGTCAGATGGCGGCGGCGTTCTTCGACCGTCTGGCGGGCGGCCAGATGCGGGCTATCTCCGCCGGGACGATGCCCGCCGCGCGAATCCATCCTGAGGTGGTGGAGGCGATGGCCGAGGTCGGCATAGATCTGAGCCTTCAGCGGCCCAAATTGCTGACTGCGGACATGGTCGAGCAGGCCACGCGGATCATCACGATGGGCTGCGGGGTCGAGGAGGTCTGCCCGGCCGTCTACATACCGTCCGAGGACTGGGGATTGGACGACCCAAAGGGACAGCCCATCGAAACGGTCCGCGCCATCCGGGACGAAATCCGGCGGCGGGTGGAGCGGTTGGTGGAGGAGTTGAAATAGCAGGCAGCACACACCTCCTGGCCTTCGTACTGGCGGGCGGAGGGTCACGCGGCGCACTCCAGGTCGGCGCCCTACGCGCCTTGCTGGAGGCCGACATCCGGCCCGACCTGCTGGTCGGCACCTCGGCGGGCGCGATCAACGCGACCTTCCTGGCGCTGAACGGCTTCCATGCCGCCGCGATTGACCGTCTGGAGGACGCCTGGCGGACTGCTTCCCACCTGAACCTCCTCCCCTCCCACGTCATCTGGCTGACGAGGCGGGTGCTCCTCAATCGCCTGCGTGCCCACCCCTACCACCGCCTGCGTGATTTCTTCATCTCCCAGGGACTCACGCCCGACCTACGCTTCGGCGACCTGCCAGGGCCTCCCGTCGTCCTGGTCAGCGCAGACCTCAACACCTACCAGCCCGTCTTCTACGGCCCCGACCCGCGACAATCCGTGCTGGAAGGCGTGCTGGCCTCGACCGCTCTGCCGCCCTGGGTACATCCCATCGAAATCGGAGGGCACTTCCTGATGGATGGCGGCGTAATCAGCAACCTGCCGATCGAGCCCGCCCTCCGTCACGGCGCGACGGAGATCATCGCCCTGGGGCTTTCCAACCCCGCCGCGGTGGACACGGAGGCCTACGGCTTCGGGCCGTTCTGGGCGAAACTGCTGACCACCATCGAGGAGCGGCAGATCGCCCTGGAGATGGAACTGGCACGCGCGAGGAACGTCCCCGTGCATCGCGTGGATCTGAAGATGAAGCCGGCCGTGCCCATCTGGGATTTCAGCCACACCGACGAGATGTTCCTCGTCGGCTACCGGCAGACCCAGGCCGCCTTGCAAACCTGGCAGCGAGAAGCCCGCCCCCCCGAAAACCGCCTCATCCGCCTGTGGAAACGTCTGGTCGGAGCGAGATAGACGACGGCGCGTCAACTTGACAATCAACGAGTTTGCGGTATAGTGTGCCCGCTATGGAAACCAGAGCCCAGGCATCAATCTCGAAACAGGTGGTCGTGGCGCACGTGCGTCCCGGTATACGCTGGGAGCCCGACTGCGGCTCTTTAGCCAACTTGGGCCGCGTGACCACTGCCAGGTGTTACCCCTCCTAATCCCAGAACGCACTCACCACAGCGAGTTCGGCGCGGGGGGCACACCACCCCCGCGCTTTTTGTTACTCTCGTCCGGCACAGGAGAGAAAGATGGTCAACGTAAACTCTCGTTCCGTACTGCTGCTCAACGCCTCCTACGTCCCGCTGCGCTCCATCACCATCCGCGACGCGGTAGACCTGATGATGCGCGGCGTGGTGGACGCGGTGGACGGCGTGGCCGCCCGGCTGCACACCCCCGGCACCGTCTTCGAGGTGCCGTCGGTGCTGCGGCTGCGGTACTACGTCAACGTGCCGCGGCGCGGCGCGGTGTGGAGCCGTCGGGGAGTCCTCTCCCGCGACAAGTTCACCTGCGTTTACTGCGGGCTCAGCGTCGGCGACCGGCGGAACGGGCGGATCGTGAAGCGCACCGACTTCACCGTAGACCACCTGGTGCCGAAGAGCCGGGGCGGCGGGAACACCTGGAGCAACACCGCCTGCGCCTGCCGCTGGTGCAACCATCGCAAGGCCAACCGCACCCCGCACGAGGCCGGGATGAAACTGCTCTGGGAGCCGAAACGTCCCCGCACCAACTACCTGATAGCCGACGGAGAGATTCCCGAAGAGTGGAAGGTTTACATCCGCGTCAACTTCAAGCAGTGACCCGGCTCCTGCTCCTCGTCGCCGCCCTGGGTCTGGGATTGGGCCTGCTGCTCACCGCCTGCGCCCGTCAGGAGGACGAGACTTGGAGCCGGGTCGCCGAAAGCGGCGTCCTGCGAGTCGGGATGGACGCCAGTTTCCCCCCTTTCGAGAGCATCGAGGCCGACGGCACACTGTCCGGCCTCGATGTCGCGCTGGCCCAGGAGTTAGGCCGTCGTCTGGGAGTGGAGACGCAGTTCGTCGCCAACCTCCCCTACGACGGCCTCTACGATGCCCTGACCGCCCGCCGGGTGGACGTGGTCATCTCCTCCCTGGTCATCGTCCCCGAACGTCAGGCGGATTTCGCCTACTCCACCCCCTACTTCGACGCCGGGCTGGTGTTGGTGACGCGCGACGACGAGGCCGGGCAGGCCATCGAGCGGACGGGCGACCTGGCGGGGCGCGTCCTGGCGGTGGAGTTCGGCTCGACGGGCGACATGGAGGCCCGCCGCCTGGCACGGAGGTTACGCGGCCTCATCACCCGGCCATACGAGACGGCCGACGCAGCCCTGGCAGCAGTCGCCGACGGACAGGCCGACGCCGCGCTGGTGGATCACGTCTCCGCCCTGCTGGGGGACGACCCGGCCCGCCACCTGCGAATCGTCGAGCCCCCGTTCGCCCCGGAGCCCTACGCCGTCGCCATGCGTGCCGACAGTCCCCACCTGCTGCAGGCCATCAACGACGCGCTGGCGGCGATGGCGGACGACGGGACGCTGGCGGCGTTGCAGGGACGCTATCTCTCCGGCGGCCATCCCCAGGGCCAGCCCTGACCGCCGGAGCCCCTCGATGACAGCGGACACGGCCGTTGCGAACCGGGTCAGCCGCCGGGAGTGGCGGTGGGTGCTGGGCGCGTCGGCGGTGATCCTCCTGCTGACCTCGCTGCCCTACCTGTACGGTCTGCTCCTCTCCTCGCCAGAGGCCCAGTTCGGCGGGTTCGTCATCGGCGTCGAGGACGGCAACTCCTACCTGGCCAAGATGCGGCTGGGGGCCACCGACGGCTGGCGTTTCCACCTCTTCTACACCAGCGAGCCCCACAACGGCGCGTACCTCTTCCTGTTCCACCTCCTGCTAGGCAAAATCGCCCGCCTGCTCGTGGCCCCGCCCTGGGCCGCCTCCGGGCCGTCTCCGGCGGAACTCGGAACCGCGCTCATCCTCGTCTATCACCTGGCGCGGGTGGGGTGCGGTCTCCTCCTGCTCGCCACCGTCTACCGCTTCGTCGCCTTCTTCACCGCCCGGCGACCGGTCCGCCGCCTGGCCTTCTGGCTGGTGGGGACGGGGAGCGGCCTGGGCTGGCTGGTCGTCCTGCTG
>JALWUZ010000704.1:2443-11436 GCA_027079895.1 Anaerolineae bacterium | reverse complement strand
GGAACCGGAAGAGCAACGTGCCGCGCGGCTCGCGGGCGAGCCGCTCGAAGTCCTGGTCGAGCGCGAGCGAGGCCACGTAGAACGGGTGGCTCGGAAACCCCTCGGGGATCTGGATGGTAGGCACCTTGTGGTCGAGCACGAGCCGACCCGCCGGCGCGAGTCCGACCAGGTCGAGCACGTCCCGCCACGGCCCCTCCTTCCTGCGGACCCGCACGATCCCGGCGGCCGCATCCACCCGCCCCTCGATGCCCTCGCCGGCCAGCACCACGCTGCCGCCGCGGGCCACGAAGTCGGAGAGGGCCCGCAGCGCCCCCGCCGGAGCCCTCCTCGGTGCGATCCAGAAGAGGACGTCCACGTCGGGCGGGAGCGGCCGGCCCGAGGCGAGGTCGGCCGTCCGCACGTCGGCCTTCTGCGCGATGCGGTCGGCCAGCCGGTCGAAGCCCTCTCGCGGCGCGTCCAGGGCGACGACGGGACGGCGGGGGCGCACGATCTGCTCGATCTGGGCGAGCAGGAGCGCCCGGAGGCGCGGACGGTGTCCCGTCCGGTCGGCAGGGGGAAGGTGGGCGCGGACGAGGTCGCCTGCAAGGGGGTCGCCAGGACGGAGACGGTCGCCGTGACGGTCGCGCCGGTCGCGCCGTCACTGGGATGGACGCGCAGGCGGCCGGAGGGGAGCGGCGTAAGTGGGATGTCCCGGACGGTGGCCGTGTCGGTCGTCACCGGAACGGCCCACAGCGTGGCGGTCTGGTAGCCGAAAGCGGAGACGGTCAGGTCGTAGTCGCCCGGCGCGAGGATGAGGAGGTAGTGTCCGTCGGCGGACGTGGCGGCGTGGCCGATGTCGGTGCTGTTTTGGCGGAGGGCCTGCACCGTCGCGTCGGCGACGGGACGCCCGTCGTCGGCCCGCATAACGGTGCCGCTGAGGTAGCCGTGGTGGACGAGGGCGGCGACGGCGGCGAGGGCGTCCACCCGTCCCCAGCCGGCGTCGTTGTTGGGGACGGGGTCGCCCAGGGGGACGGCGGTCGAGGTGATGAGGTAGGCGGCGCGGGTGATGCTCACGGTGGGGCTGACGGAGCGCATGAGGGCGACGAGGCCACTGACGTGGGGGGCGGCCATCGAGGTGCCGCTCCACGAGCCGTAGACGCCGCCGGGGAGGCTGGAGTACACGTCCACGCCGGGGGCGACGACGTGCGGGCGAATCTCGCCCCAGGGGGAGGGGCCGCGGCTGGAGAAGTTGGCCACCTCCTCGTCCTGGTCGCTGGCACCGACGGCGAAGGCTTCCGGCAGCGCAGCGGGGGAGTTCACGGAGGACGCGCTCGGCCCGTCGTTGCCGGCGGCGAAGATGACGTTGATGCCGGCCGCCCGCAGGGCCCGCAGGTCGGATTGGAAGGTGGTCAGGGCCCCGTTGTGGTTGCCCCAGGAGCAGTTGACCACGTCGGGGGCCATCGCCGGGTCGCCGCCGGGGGCCAGGAGCCACTGGAATCCGGCGTGAATCCAGGAGTCGTAGCCGTAGCCCGCGCTGTCGAGGACGCGGACGCCGATCCAGCGGGCCCCAGGGGCGACGCCGATGCCGTCACTGCCGAGGATGGTGCCCAGGGTGTGGGTGCCGTGCCCGTGCCCGTCCACGGGGTAGGCGGAGCCCATCGAGGTGGCGTCGTACCAGTTGAAGAGGTGATTGGCCGGGCCGTGCGGGTTGTAGCCGCGATAGGCGGTCTGGAGGGCGGGGTGGAGCCAGTCAACGCCGGTGTCCATCCCGGCGACGACGGCCCCGGTCCCGGAGATGTTGAGGGAGGCCCACACCTGGTCGGCACGGATGCGGGGGATGCCCCAGGCGGCGGGGTCGGAGGCGGCGGCGGAGGTCGCTACCCAGCGGCGGTAGCGGTCGAGGCGATCGGCGGCCACGTCGGGGCGGGCGGCCAGGGCGCGGACGGTCTCCGGGCGGGCCTGGACGGCGAGGCCGTCGAAGATCCAGAACGGGGTGTAAGCGGCGACCTGCCCGGCGGCTTGGGCCGCGTCCAGGTAGGCCCGGAGGGGGGCCTGGGTGCGGGCGGCGTGGGACTGGAGGGCCGTCACCGAGGCGGCGGGTGGCGCGGGCTCCCGCAGGTAGACGATGACGCGCAGGTCGCCGTCGGACTCTTCGGCGGCGCGGAGGGCGCGTTCCAGGGCTGGGTCGAGGGGAGCGGGCGGCGCGGCGGAGGCGGCACTTGTCAACAACAGAAAAACGAGTATCATACCCACAAGGTGGATTTTCTTCATCGTTCTCCTCAACGGCGACTTGTCAACGGACGAAATCCGGGTATCATAGTAACCGATGACCGCGAGTCATCGTCCCTCAATTATACCACCCCGGACAGAAAGCAGGAACAGGAGAATCTCCATGCTCACCGATGAACTGCCACGAGTGCCCATCGCTCACCTGCCTACCCCCCTGGAACCGCTCCCCCGCTTGAGTGAACAGTTGAAAGGCCCGGAGTTGTGGATCAAACGGGATGACCAGACCGGCCTGGCGACCGGCGGGAACAAGGCCCGCAAGTTGGAGTTCCTGGTGGCCGACGCGCTGGCGCAGGAGGCGGACGTGCTCATCACCGGCGGCGCGGCCCAGTCGAATCACGCCCGGCAGACGGCAGCGGCGGCGGCCAAGTTGGGGTTGGGCTGTGTCCTGGTCCTGCGCGGCGAGCCTCCGGCGGAGATTCAGGGCAACTTGCTGCTGGATGTGCTCCTGGGCGCGGAGATCGTCTGGGGACACGACGAGCCGCTGAACGCGGTGATGTCCCAGGTAGCCGAGGATTGGCGGGCCCAGGGACGGCGGCCCTACGTCATCCCCTACGGCGGGAGCAACGCCGTCGGGGCCGCCGGATACGTGGCGGGGATGGAGGAGTTGCTGGCCCAGTGCGACGAGCGGGGCCTGCACTTCGATTGGATTGTGTCGGCCTCGTCGAGCGGCGGCACGCAGTCCGGGATAGTCGTCGGGGCGCGGGCGTTGGGGTACACGGGGCGCGTCCTGGGGATCAGCGTGGACCCGGCGGCGGAGGTGTTACGGGAGCGGCTGTCCGGCCTGGCGACGGCGACGGCGGAGCACCTGGGGCTGGAACTGACCTTCACGCCGGAGGATTTCACGGTGAGCGACGAGTACGTCGGCGCGGGGTACGGGGTGGTGAGCGACCGGGAGCGGGAGGCGATTCGCACGCTGGCCCGCACCGAGGGGATTCTGCTCGACCCGGTCTACACCGGCAAGGCTTTCGGCGGGCTGCTGGACATGGTGCGCCGGGAGTTCTTCGACGCCGGGGAGCGGGTGCTGTTCTGGCACACCGGCGGCATTGGGGGGTTGTTTGGGCACAGGGACGATGTGCTCTGAGAGACTGCGGGGCGGGGTCGCCCCCGCCGGGTCTCGATGTGCGCCCGGATAGGCGCCGAGGAGGAAAGGGGGTACGGTACTGATGCTCATCCTGTTGCAGGCCCTGATTCAACTGCTGTTGCAGATTTTGAAGGGCATGGTGGCGCCCTTCGTCATATCGGTGCTGGGGGCCGCCGTCGTCGCCGGGTTCCTCTGGCTGGCGATGTTCCCCTGGAAACGGAATATCGAGACGGTCGTCGTCACCTGGCTGATGGCCGGCCTGGTGAGCGCACTGGCGTACTCGATAGTGATCTACGTCGCGCCGGTGCTGAAAGGAACGCTGTTGATGTTCCTTTCAGCCGTGGTCATGGGCGCGTTCCCGTTTTTCTTCCTGCGCGGGCGGGCTCCCAATAACAAGCAGTTCCGCTGGTGGGTGTTGTACGTCGCGTGGCTGTACGTATGGTTCACCCTCTTGATCGGCTGGCGGTACGGTCTCGGCGGCATGGTGTTCATCACGGTGCCGGCCTTCATCGTCGCCTTCGGGATGGCGTTCATCTTGGCGGGGAAGGTGTTGCCGTTCCCCGACCCCGTCATTTCCAGGGGCGAGAACGCACCTTCAGCGGGGCTGGTGCCCACTTTCACAGACGAGATTCGAGACCTCATCGCCCTCCTCAGACGCCCGGAGAACGGCGAGGCCCGTCGGGAGTGGATTCAGCAGCGGCGGATGGCGTTGCGCACGTTGATCTCCTACGCCCTGGGCACGCACTACGATTACTACGTCGTCATTGACGAGAAGATCACCGAGCGCACCGAGGACGTGCGCACCTGGTTGGAGTGGAAACAAAAACTCGTCAAGCGGTTGACCTCCGGCGACCTCCTGGGTGATTTCCTGGCCGGGCCGGGGGTCATCCTGACCGGGTGCGACCACGCCGTCGCCCTGTCCACCGGCACGGTTTTCAAGGGGGTTAGAGGCCCCGGCGTGATCTTCACCGAGTCCGGTGAGCGGCCGGTCCACGTGATTGACTTGCGCGGGCAGTTGCTGGCGTTTATGGTGAACGCGCGGACGAAGGACGGTATCGCGATCAAAGCACCTACGGCAGTGCCGTTCCGCATAGACGCCGGAAGGCAGAAGGCGGGACTGGGCACGGGATTCCCTTACTATGACAACGCGGTTTTCAAGGCGATTCACGCCCAGCCGGCGAAGCACGAGGACGCTTCTCAGTCCCCACAGGCGCGGCAGGAGTGGTACGACCTTCCACGCGAGATTGCCGAGCGCGTCGTGCGGGACGCCGTGTCCCACTACAATTTCGACGAGTTGTACGACCCGCAGGTGCAGGCCCGGGCCGAGATAGGCAAGCGGCTGGCGAAGGAGTTGGACGAGGAATTCGAGAAATGGGGTCTGCACCGTATCGGCAGCGGCGTGGGGAATTTGGAGCCCCAGTCCTCCCAGGCCCAGAGCAAGCGGGTCGCCGGGTGGCAATCCGGTTGGCAGCGCAAAATCCGCCTCAAGAAAGCCCAGAAAGAGCACGAGAAGCGGCAGCGCATTGACCGCGTCATCGCCGAGGCCCGCAAGGACTTGATACTGGAACTGGGCAAGCGAATCAGGGAACTGCACGATGAGCATATGCCGATGGATAGATTGGCGATCGAACTGCTGAATACTTTGGAGGTGATGTCCACCAATTCGGTGATGCACCCGTTCATCTCCCTGCGCCCGGATGAAGTCTTCCGGCGGGTGTACAAGATTTTCGGCGTCGCTGACGATGCCGGAAGGAAAGCGGGAGGGTAACGATGCTCCGCAAGAAACTCAGAGACCAATACTCGAACCGCCTGTTCGTGCTCCTGGCGACGATCGCGCTGGCGCTCGTCGTCGGCTGGCTCGTGGAGTACCATCATCGCGGGATTGTGTTGCTGGATTACCTGGATCTATCCGATTTGAAGGGCCGCTCCCTGCTGGAGATTATGCTACTCATTGACCCAATGCGCAGCATGGGGCTCTTGTTCAAAATCGTCGGCCTGATTATCCGCCTGCTGCCGGCCGCCATCTACAACTCGCTGCCGGTGCTGCTGGCCCTCGGCGGGCTATGGTGGCTGGCAGTGCGGTTCATCAGCACACTGTACGACACCCAGGACGCCAAAGAAGCCCATCAGTTCCTCAACCGCAACACCTTTGGTATGACCGCTCCCTCGCCGGTGATGATTGTCAAAGAGGGACATATCAGCGTGGGAAGCGGCAGTTTGTACGACCGGGTCGGCGGGCGGGGATTGCTGGTCGTTTACAACGACAGCGCGGCGGTGGTGGAGAAGGGAGGGCGGCTGGTGCGGGTGGTAGGCCCCTCCTTGAGTTTCCTCAAGCCATTCGAGCGGCTGTGGGAGGTGATAGACCTGCGCCCGCAGCACTGGAAGATCTCCGTGGGGGCGATGACGAAAGAGGGCATCCCCATCTCCTGCGATGTCGCCGTCACCTTCAAGATTGACGACCGCATCCTCACCCCCGAAGGGGACGAGCGGGTGATCTCCCCCATCAGGGACAAGACCGCCGACGAAATCACCGACAAGGACTTGGTGGAGAAACTGAAGAAGGCCGGCATCTCGACCCCCTTGCCGTACACCGAGGAGGCGGTTCTCAAGGCCGCCACCAGCATCTGGGTGCGGATTCGCAATCCCCAACACCAGGAACAGGTACGCCGCTGGACAGGCCGAGTGATGTTCGGCGTCGTGGAAGGCACCTTGCGCTCCATCCTGGCGAATTACGCGCTCAACGACCTCTTGCGGTCCACCGTGCCGGGCGTGGGAGCACCGCCGGAAGGGGGGCGGATCGAGGGGGAGCAAACCACCAGGGAGAAAATCCAGGCCCTCCTGGAGGAGAAGTTGAAAGCAGCGTTCCCGCCGGGAGATGATAACGCGATTGGAGCCAAAATCGTGCGGGTGGAGTTGGGAGAGATTAGAGTGCGGGACGTGCAGGACGAGCAAGGGAAGCCGCTGGGCATCCCGGACCTGGTGAACGCTCAGTTGTTGGAGGCCTGGCACGCGGAGAAGGCCCTGAAAGTGAGCGAGACCCAGCGGCGGGAGGAGGCGGAACTGACCCGTCTCGACGCCGCTCAAGAGTACGCCCAGGCTCTGGCCCAGGCGGAGATGGTGCTGAACGTCACCGAGGCACTACGCGCCGCGCTCAACAGGGGGGAGGACATCCAGCCCTATTTCGTCGTCACCCAGTTCGTCGAGGCGATGCGCTTGATGGCCCAGGAGCCACAGCAGCGCGGTCAGCGCGTGCCGCGCGAGGTGGCGATTACCCTGGACGAGTTGGAGAAGCGGTTTCGGAGATAGAGGTGTCCGATAGCCTGGCTCTGCTCGTCTCCTACGTTTACGTCTTCTCCGCCATCGGCGCCGCCGAGGGGTTACGCCGCTGGCGCGGATATCCGACGGAGTTCACCCGCAAGTTCATCCACATCGCCGTCGGGATGTGGGCCTACGGCACCGTGTTGCTGTTCCGCAGCCGCGCCTTCGCCGTCATCCCGCCGCTGACCTTCGTCGTCCTCAACGCCATCTCGTACTGGCGGGGCACTTTCAAGGCGATGGAGACGGGGGAGAAGGAGAACCTGGGCACGATCTACTTCCCCCTGGCCTTCGCCGCGCTCGTCTGGCTGCTGTGGGATGAGCCGCACTTGCTGGTGGCGAGCCTGATGCCGATGACTTGGGGGGACGCGCTGGCGGCGGTCGTCGGGAGGCGCGTTGGCCGCCACCGGTACACCGTCTTCGGCAGCACCCGCTCGCTGGAAGGGTCGGCGGTGATGTTCCTGGCCGGATGGGCGGCGACGGCGGCCGCGTTACTGCTTCTCGCGCCGGGGGCGTCGCCGATAGCCGCCCTGCTGACAGCCGCCATCACCGCCGGGGGCGCGGCTCTGGTGGAGGCGGTCTCCCCCTGGGGACTGGACAACCTGACGGTGCCGGCGGTGTCGGTGGCGTTGTTGATAGTTTGGGGAGGTTTATGAGCATCAGGACGACGTTGATTTACCCCGGCATCGCCGGGCTGGGGTTCAATTCGCTGAAGTTGGGGATGGAGGCCGGGTGGATTTCCCACGGACTGGCCTCCCTCAGCAGCGCGGCCAAAGCGGAGGGGTTCGAGGTGGATTTGATTGACCTGCGGGCCCTCTCCGGCTGGGACCACTTCCGCGCGGTGCTGGCGGAACGGGCCCCCGATGTCATCGGCGTGACGATGATGAGCGTGGACTACAACCCGGCCTTCAAGGCCATCAGCATCGCTGCCGAGGTCAAGCCGGAACTGGTGACGATCATCGGCGGCCCCCACGTCACCATCGCCCTGATGGACTCCCTGCGCATCCCCCACGTGGACTACCTCGTGACCGGCGAGGGCGAGGTGACGTTCCCCAAACTGCTGCACGCCATCGAGAAAGGCGAGCCGCCCTCCTCCCGCGTCCTGCGCGGTGAGCCCCCCGACCTGGACGCCATCCCGTTCACCGACCGGAGCCTGTTCCTGGACGAGTGGCGCAAGTGGGGCTACGACCTGGACTCGCCGGAGGTGCCCTTCGTCGAGGAACTGCCGCCCCCGTTCGTCACCATCATCGCCGGGCGGGGCTGCCTCTACCACTGCGCGTTCTGCAAGCCGGGAGAGGACTACCTCTTCGGCAAGCGCACCCGCCGCCGCAGCGTGGACAACGTGATCGAGGAGATCCGCCATCTGGTGGACGAGTACCACATCGCCTCGTTCATGTTCCACGACGACTGCCTGACCGAGGACCGGGAATGGGTGATGGAGTTCACCGACAAGTACATCGCCGAGGGGTTCACCATGCCCTTCTTCTGCCAGAGCCGGGCCGACATCATCGTCAAGCACGAGGATATGGTGGAGCGGATGGCCGAGGCCGGGCTGAAGGGCTATTTCATCGGCTTCGAGAGCGGCAACGACCGGGTGCTGAAGTTCATCCGCAAGGGGACGACGGTGGAGCAGAACCGGCAGGCGGCCCGCATCTGCCGTAAGTACGGCATCTCCATCTGGGCCAACTACATGATGGGCCTGCCGACGGAGACGCGCGAGGAGGTGCTGGACACGGTGCGGCTGATGAAGGAGATAGACCCCGACTACTACAGCCCGGCCTTCTTCACCCCGCACCCCGGCACGGACTTGTACGATTACGTGGTGGAGCACGACCTGAGCCGCATCACCGACTACGACTCCTACCGGCGCAACCCCACCGAACCGAAGATCAAGGGACAGGACTACGAGTTCCTCAAATGGGCGATGGCGGAAAGTCAACGCCGGAAGCCCATCAACGCCTTCCGACGGTGGACGCGCCGACAGTGGCGCCGGGCGCGGCGCATCACCCCGGCCAAAGTAGCGCGTAAACTGGGACTGACGCGCAGCACGGCCTGAGCCTCAGTCGCCTGAGGCGAACAACCGGCATTTGACAACCTCGTCCCGGCGTGTTATACTCTCCGGCGTGGGCCGTTAGCTCAGCCTGGCAGAGCAGGGGCCTTTTAAGCCCAGGGCCGCAGGTTCGAATCCTGCACGGCCCACCAGAAAACACAACAGGCGCACGGGCTCTTGCTCGTGCGCCTGTCTCTTTACCGCAAGAAATGCGGTAAAATGTCAAGGAGCGAATCTGCCCTCTGAGGAGCGATTTTCACGCAAGGGGCAATGGACCTG
>JALWUZ010000704.1:0-2433 GCA_027079895.1 Anaerolineae bacterium | reverse complement strand
TCTGCCAGCGACAGATAGTATGCCAGGGTTATCCCGATTTAGCAAGTGGAAGCGTCGCTAGCACCGCTTCCACTCACACTCTCATATTATACGAGGGGGCACAAAATGGCACTTCCGATGTGGGCCTTCTGGCTGGCACTGGCGGCGATGTTGGTGGGACTGGTGGGAGTCATCCTGCCGGTCGTCCCCGGCGTGGGATTCATCTGGCTGGTGGTGCTGGTCTACGCCGTCGCCGAGCGGTTCGCCACGATAGACCCCTTCACCTTCGCCGTGCTCACCGTCTTGGGAGCGATTGGCTTCACCGCCGACCTGTGGATGGGACACGCCGGCGCGAAAGTCGGCGGGGCCTCGTACCGCTCGGTGCTCGCCGGGGCCGTGCTGGGGATAGTCGGCGCCCTGGTCGGCATGCTCTTCCTGGGAGTGGGAGCCGTGCCAGGCGGCATCGTCGGCGCCATCGCCGGGGTCGTGTTGGCGGAGTACTACGTCCGCCGGGACTGGCGAGCGGCCTTCAAGGCTGGCGGGGGCTGGCTGGTCGGCTGCACCCTGTCCGGCGGCGTGCAACTCCTGATCGCCCTCGTGATGATCGCCATCTTCGTCTGGCAGGCGTTGCGTGGGTGAGCAGCCATTGGCCTGGTTCGGGAAAGTAGGGTATAATCGCGCCACAACGAGAGGGAGGTAGGACATGGCGCGAGCGTTGATCACCGGAGCGGGCGGCTTTGTGGGACGGCATCTCTGCGCGTACCTGCTTTCTCACACCGATTGGGAACTGCTGGGCACCGTCTATCCCAGGCCGCCGCGAGAGCCCCATCCCGACCCCCGTCTGCGGCTCCAGTTCGTGGACTTGCGCAGCCGGGACGAGGTCTTCGCCCTGGTGGAAGCCTCCCGCCCCGCCTACGTGTTCCACCTGGCGGCCCAATCCTTCGTGCCGACCTCCTTCGCCGACCCCTGGGACACCCTGGAGAACAACATCCGCTCCCAACTGAACCTGCTGGAAGCGGTGCGCCGTTCCGGGCGGGAGGTGCGCTTCCTGGTCATCGGCTCCAACGAGGAGTACGGCGCACCGACGGAACTGCCGCTGACGGAGGAGAGCCCCCTGCGCCCGGCCAACCCCTACGCCGTCAGCAAAGTCGGGCAGGACTTCCTGGGATTGCAGTACCACGTCGCCTACGGGCTGCCGGTGGTGCGGGTGCGACCCTTCAACCACACCGGGCCGGGACAGTCCCCCCGTTTCGTCGTCCCGGCCTTCGCCAGCCAGATCGCCCGCATCGAGGCCGGACTCCAGGAGCCGGTGCTGCGGGTCGGCAACCTGGAAGCGGCCCGCGACTTCAGCGACGTGCGGGACATCGTGCGGGCCTACCATCTGGCCGTGACCGAGGGGGAGCCGGGAGAGGTGTACAACCTGGCCTCCGGGCGGGCCCACTCCATCCGGGGACTGCTGGACACACTCTTGGGCTACACCGCCGTCGAAATCCGCGTCGAGCGCGACCCGGAGCGGTACCGCCCGGTGGACGTGCCGGAAGTCTACGGCAGCGCGGCGAAATTCCGCCGCCTGACCGGCTGGGAGCCGCGCATCCCCTTCGAGCAGACCCTGTTGGACACCCTGAACTACTGGCGGGAGCGGACGGCGGCGGACGAGTGAGACCGTCATCCACTGCTGACGGGGCGGGTTGTAGGCGAACATGAGCGACCGGACGCGGACGTTACACATTCACCTGCTGGGCACGCCCCAAGCCTTCATCGGCGACGAACCGCTCCCCCTGCCCTCACCGCCCAAAGCGTTCCTCCTGTGGGCCTACCTGCTCCTGAAACGGGCGCAGCCCGTCTCCCGCGAGCAACTCGCCTACCTCCTCTGGCCCGATGTCCCCGAACCTGAGGCGCGGGCCAACCTGCGCCG
Organism: Anaerolineae bacterium; assembly: GCA_027079895.1. GTDB lineage: Bacteria > Chloroflexota > Anaerolineae > B4-G1 > B4-G1 > JALWUZ01. The sequence goes on along the minus strand of JALWUZ010000704.1, from coordinate 539 downwards.
TCACCTCCACCTGCTGCGGAAACAGTTGCCGCCGGGCGGGGATTGGATCCCGGCCGCGCGTGGCACGCTCCAGTGGAACCCGGCCGCCGACTGTCAACTGGACGTGGCGGTGCTCGAATCGTTCGACGTGGAGACGGCCGGCGACGAGGAGTGGGCCGTACTCGACGGGCTCTATCGCGGCGACCTGCTGGAAGGGTTCTACGACGACTGGGTGCTGACCGAGCGGGCCCGGCTGCGCCGACGGTACATCCGCCTGCTGGAACGCCGCATCGCGCTCCAGAAGGCGCGGGGCGACCTGCGCGGCGCGATTCACACCACCCAACGCCTCCTGACCTGCGACCCGCTGCGCGAGGAGCCTTACCGCTACCTGATGGAACTGTACTACCGCGCCGGAGACCGGGCCGCCGCTCTGCGCGAATTCGCCCGCTGTGCCGACATGCTGCGCACCGAGTTGGACGCCGCGCCAATGCCGGAGACGCTCGCCCTGCGCGACGCCATCCGCGCCGGAGTCCCCCTGGACCCGCTTCCCACGCCGACCC
>JALWUZ010000703.1 GCA_027079895.1 Anaerolineae bacterium | reverse complement strand
GCGACAGCGCCACGGTGACGCTGACCAGCCACCCGGCCCTCACCGTCACCAAGCAGGCCAGCAGCGACCGCGTGCGGGTGGGTGAGGTCATCACCTACATCTACCGCGTCACCAACACCGGTGACGTGACCCTCGCCCCCGTCGTCGCCGTGGACGACCTCCTGGGGGTCGTGACGCTGGGCGACACCAGCCTCACGCCGGGAGCCGGCACCAGCGGCATCCTGACCTACACCGTCGCCGAAAGCGACCTGCCCGGCCCCATAACCAACACCGTGACCGTCACCGGCACACCGCCGGCCGGGGACAGCGTGACCGCTCACGCCACCGTCACCGTCGGCGTGACGCCGCCACACTTCAGAATCTACCTACCCTTGATCCTCTTGAACTACTGAGCGGGGCCATAAATCGGGGGTGCCGGGCTCCGGCCGCCCAGAGGCGGTCGGGGTCCGGCACCCCTTTTGTGCCAACTTCACCGGACGCCCGCCGCGCGGCTGCGACCGTTGCGGAGCGGCAGGGGGCGTGCCCGTGTCTAGAGAACGAGCCGCTCACCACGGAGCAATGCGATGAGAACGAAAATCCTGGCCCGCCTGCGGGCCATCGAGGAGGAAAAGCAGGTTCGGATTGTCTATGCCTGCGAGTCGGGGAGCCGGGCGTGGGGATTCCCCTCGGCCGACAGCGATTACGATGTCCGGTTCATCTACCTGCACCCCAGGGACTGGTATCTCTCCATCAACCTGGAGCACAAGCGGGATGTCATCGAGCGGGCCATCGAGGAGCGGCTCGACATCAGCGGCTGGGATTTGCGCAAGGCCCTCCGTCTGTTGCGGAAAGGCAACCCGCCCCTGATGGAATGGCTGGGGTCGCCGATCGTCTATCTGGAGAAGTTCACCGTCGCGGCCCAAATGCGTGCCCTGCTGTCGCGCTACTACTCGCCCGTGTCCTGCCTGTACCACTACCTGCACATGGCCAGGGGGAACTATCGGGAGTACCTCAAGGGGCCGACAGTGTGGGTCAAGAAATACTTCTACGTGCTCCGTCCGCTGCTGGCGATTAGGTGGATTGAGCGAGGGTTGGGCGTCGTACCGACGGAGTTCCAGGTGTTGGTGGAGCGGGTGGTGGATTCGCCCGCGTTGCGGGAGGAGATCGAGAAACTGGTGGCGGCCAAGCGAGCGGGGGCGGAGTTGGATCACGGGCCGCGCATAGAGCGCATCAGCGCGTTCGTGGAGGAAGAGTTAGCGCGTCTCGAAGGCAAGCGGTTCGAGTGGGAATACGGCAAGTCCGTAGGGCCGGTTCACGAGTTCGACCGCGTGTTCCGCGCGGCCCTCGATGAAGTGTGGGCATCGTAGGGACGAATAACCATTCGTCCCCGTAGGGACGAATAACAATTCGTCCCGCAGGGGTGAATAACCATTCGTCCCGTAGGGGCGAATAACCATTCGTCCCAAACCATTCGTCCCACCGATTTACCCCCACCGATTCGCCCCAGAGGTAAAACCATGAGCCATCGCCGCCTCCTCGTCCTCCTGCTGCTGGCGCTGACCTTCGCCCGGCTGTGCGACGCCGCCGCCCGCCTGTCGGCCACCGTAGACGAGGGGTTTCACATCACCAGCGGCTACGAGTACCTGCGCACCGGCCGCCTGCGCCTGTTCGACGAGCACGTCCCGCTGGTCAAGGCGTGGGCCGCCTGGCCGCTGCTCCTCGTGCCCGACCTCCCCCCGCCGGAGACCGCCCCCGGCTACGACGCGGGCGACCTGATTCGCGTCGCCCAGGGGACGGTGCTGGCCTACCGCCCCCTGGACCGGGTCATCGTCGCCCCGCGCCTCCCCATCGCTATGCTGACGGTGCTCCTGGCGGCGACCGTCTACCGCCTGGCAGCCGACGAGTTCGGCCCGTCCGGCGGCCTGCTCTCCCTCGCGCTCCTGACACTCGACCCCAACATCCTGGCTCACGGCGGCCTGGCGACTACCGACCTGGGGGCGACCGCCCTCATCTTCTGGGCGATGCTGGCCGCTGCCCGCTACCTGCGCCGCCCGACCCGCCGCCGCTGGTGGCTCGCCGCCTTGCTGCTGGGGTTGGCCCAACTCGCCAAACTGACCGCCCTCCTCCTGCTCCCCCTGCTCGGCCTGCTGTTCGTCGTTGACGGGCTCGTAGGGGGGGCGTCGCTGCGCCGCCGCCTGCTCTCCTACGCCGGACTGGTGGCCGTAGCCGCGCTACTGGTCTGGGCCGGATACCGCTTTGAACTGCGCCCGGTGGCCGGTCTGCCGGTGGATTGGCCGCTCCCGGCCGCCTCCCACATCGAGCGCTGGCTGCGTCTGCGGGACAACCTCGCCTACGGGCGCGAGTCCTTCCTCCTCGGCCAGAACCGGATGCACGGCTGGTGGCTCTACTTCCCCGTCGCCTTCGCCCTGAAGACGCCGCTTCCGACGCTGGCCCTCATCGCCGCGACGCTGGCGGCCCTCGCGCGGGGCCGCCGTCGCCCGCTGACCACCGAGTTGGCCCTGTGGCTCTTCCCGCTGGTCTACGGCGTGGCCAGCCTCACCAGTTCCATCAACATCGGCTACCGTCACCTGCTGCCCCTGCTGCCGTTCCTCTACGTCGCAGCGGGGCGGCTGGCGACGCCGGGCCGCCGCCGGCTCATCCTGCCCCTCCTGCTCCTGTGGCTCGGCCTGGAAGGGGCGCTCATCCACCCCCACTACCTGGCCTACTTCAACCTCCTCGCCGGCGGCCCTGACCGGGGGTACCGCTTCCTGGCCGACTCGAACACCGACTGGGGACAGACGCTCAAGGAGTTGGCCGCCTATCAACGGGAGCACGGCCTGGGGACGGTCGCGCTCTCCCAGTTCACCTTCCTCGACCCGGCGGCCTACGGCGTGGACTACGTGCCGCTCGCGCCGATGACCGGTGCGCCGCCGGTGCTGCCGCGCCGCTTCGACCCCGCGCCCGGCCTCTACGCCATCAGCGCGACGACGTTGGACGGCGTGCCGCTGCCGCTCCCCTCCACCTACGACTGGTTCCGCCACCGCGAGCCGCAGGCCCGCATCGGCCACGTGATGTTCATCTACGACGTGCCCCCCGCCGAAATCGGCTGGCTGGCCCAGTGCGCCCGGCCCGTCGTGCCGCTGACGCCGGAGGCGGTCGCCGCGGGGTTCGGGCGGGACGGTCTGCGTCAGGTCGTGTTCGATTGCGAACAGGGCTGGGTCTGGCCGGAGGGGGGCGCGTCGCCGGGACGGTACGCCCTTTCGACGCCGGGGATTGACCGTCTCAGGTGGCCTACGGACGACGAGCACCGCGAGTGGTGGCCCGCCTGGACCGCGTCCCTACCGCTGACGCCGCTCCGCCTGAGTTACGTCCAGCCAACGCCGGGGGAATTGCCCCCGTTCGCCATCTGGGAGTGGCCCGGCGGCGCGGTCGCCGCCCCCCACCCTGGCGCGGTGACTTTCGACGGCCTGCTGACGCTCCTGGGCTACGACGCGCCGCCCTCCGCCACCCCCGGCG
>JALWUZ010000702.1 GCA_027079895.1 Anaerolineae bacterium | reverse complement strand
AATCCAGGCTGCTCTTGTAGCGGACTTCCCCGTCGTTGAAGTCCATCTCGAAATTGCCGATGCGCATGCCGTAGTTGGCGCGGGTGAGAAATTCGGCGACCTCCAGCCGCTTGTCCTCCTCCACCTTAATCGGAGCCATGGCGTAGAACAGGAAGATCTCCAAATCCATCACGATTTGCGCGTAGCACACGAATTGGCCGTTGTCGCCGGCGAAAGTCATGCGGAAAATCGGCCGGTCATCCAGTTGCGACGGATACCACTCGTCATCCTCCAGGAACTGTTCCAGGGTCGCCAGGGCTGCTAGAGCGTTGTTGTCGGCTGCGTCGGGGGTGAATTCGTCCATCAGAAATCTCCTTTGGTGTGATAGGGGGATTATACCCACAGGGTTGATTTTGCGCAACTTGGGGCCTCGCGCACGATGGCTTGCATTTGCGTCGTCTGCGAGTATAATGAGTAGCCACTGTCGAAAAGGGGCTCTCTCGTATGTTCAAAGGGCTGTTCAAGAAAATCGTCGGCGACTCCAATCAACGCACCATCGCCCGCCTGCAAAAAATCGTCGAGGAAATCAACGCGCTGGAGCCTGAGTACAAGGCTCTGGAAAGCGAGCAACTGCGGGGCAAGACGGAGGAGTTTCGGAAGCGGCTGGAAAGGGGGGAGACGCTCGACGACCTGCTGATAGAGGCCTTCGCCGCCGTGCGGGAGGCGGCCCGGCGCACCATCGGCCTGCGGCACCACGACGTGCAGTTGATTGGCGGCATCGTGCTCCACCAGGGGAAGATCGCCGAGATGAGAACCGGCGAGGGCAAGACGCTGGTCGCCACGCTGCCGCTCTACCTCAACGCGCTGCTGGGACGTGGAGCGCACCTGGTGACGCCCAACGATTACCTCTCCAAAGTCGGCGTGCAGTGGATGGGCCCCATCTACCACGCCCTGGGCCTCTCCGTCGGGGTGATCCAATCGGCAGCGGCGGACCCCAACCGGGGCTCGTTCCTCTTCGACCCCAACTACCCCTCCGATGACGACCGTTTCCTGAATCTGCGTCCCGTCTCCCGACGCGCGGCTTACCAGGCCGACATCACCTACGGCACAAACAACGAGTTCGGCTTCGACTATCTGCGGGACAACATGGTGCGCGACCTGAGCGGCTGCGTGCAGCGGGAGTTGTACTACGCCATCGTGGACGAGGTGGACAACATCCTCATTGACGAGGCCCGCACCCCGCTCATCATCTCCGGCCCGGCGGACGAGTCCTCCGACCTGTACAGCCGCTTCGCCGAGATCGTGCCCCAACTGAAGCCCAGCAGCCCGGAGAGCGTCGAGGCGGAGGAGCCCGACGGGGATTACGAGGTGGACGAGCGTACCCAGGTCGTCACCCTGACCGAGCGCGGCGTCGAGCGGGTCGAGCAAATGCTGGGGCTGGGGAAAAATGAGAGCATCTACGACAAAGAGCACTCCTACATGCTCCCCTACCTCGACAACGCCCTGCGGGCCCACGTCACCTACAAGCGGGATAAGGACTACATCGTCAAGGACGGTGAGGTCATCATCGTGGACGAGTTCACCGGGCGGCTGATGTACGGGCGGCGGTTCTCCGAGGGGCTTCACCAGGCCATCGAGGCCAAAGAGGGAGTGCCGGTGCGTCGGGAGAGTTTGACCTACGCCACCATCACCTTCCAAAACTACTTCCGCATGTACGAGAAACTGGCCGGGATGACCGGCACGGCCAAGACGGAGGAGGAGGAGTTCCAGAGCATTTACGACTTGGACGTGGTGGTGCTCCCGACCAACGTCGAGTACCGGGCCACCTACGGCGACCTGGTCGCCCGGCAGCGGCGGCTGGACGAGATCGAGGAGGTGCGGTTCGCCGGAGTGCTGAACGAGGCTACCGAGGCCCTCGGCATGTCCAGCGACAAACTCACCGTCACCACCTACGAGCACCCGGAAGGGAAAGAGCGGCGGTACTTCAAGCGGCTCGACCTGCCCGACCTGGTCTACTCCACCGCGCGGGCCAAGTTCCGGGCGGTGGTCGAGGAGATCAAGCGGCTGCACGATGAGGGCCGTCCGGTGCTGGTGGGCACCATCGCCATCGAGACTTCCGAACGTCTCTCCCGCATGCTCCAGCGGCGAGGTGTGCCCCATCAGGTGCTCAATGCCAAATATCACGAGCAGGAGGCGCAGATCATCGCCCAGGCGGGGAGAACCGGGGCCGTCACCATCGCCACCAACATGGCCGGGCGTGGCGTGGACATCAAACTGGGCGGCGACCCGGAGGGAGTGGCCCGCGAGCGTCTGCGGAAGAAAGGGTTCGACCTGACGCAGATTCGGCAGGCCGATTGGAACCGGGCGGTGGATCTCCTGCGGCGCGGGGAGGACGCGGCGGCGGCTTTCGAGAGCGAATGGGCGGAGGCGCTCTCCAAAGCGTTTCGGGACTGCGCCGCCGACCGCGAGAAGGTGCTCAGCCTCGGCGGGCTTCACATCGTGGGCACGGAGCGGCACGAGGCCCGCCGGATTGACAATCAGTTGCGCGGACGGGCCGGACGGCAGGGCGACCCCGGCTCCTCCCGCTTCTACGTCTCCCTGGAAGACGAGTTGATGCGTCGCTTCGGCGGGGAGCGGGTGCAGACCTGGATGGACAAGTTCGGCATGGAGGACATGCCCATCCAACACTCCCTGCTCGACAAGACGATCGAGTCGGCGCAAGTGCGGGTCGAGGGGTACAACTTCGACATCCGCAAGCACGTCCTCGAATACGACGACGTGGTCAACAAGCAGCGCGAGGTCATCTACGCCCAGCGGCGGGAGGTGCTCAGCGCGACCGACCTGCGGGAACAGGTGCTGCGGATGCTGCGGCGGGAGATCGGCAAAGTGGTGGCGACCCACACCTCCGACCCCGACCCGGAGTTCTGGGACGTGCGCGGCCTGTTCGGCGAGTTGCGCCAGTTCGTGCCACTGCCACCCGACTTCGACTATCGCCGTTGGCGAGAAGCGGCCGGCCCGGAGGAGGTGGTCGAGCAGGTCTTCGAGATGGCGGCGCGGGCCTACGACGACCTCGGCCAGTACATCGGACGGGAATCGTACAAGGCGGCGGAACGGGAGGGGCTGAAGTTGGGCGACCTGGCCCAGAGCCCGAACTCCGTTCAACACCTGATCTACCAACGGGTGGTCGAGCGTCTGGGGCGGGAGCCGACCCCCCAGGAGGCCGCTCTGCCGCTGCGAGACCTGCCGCGGGAACTCCGCGACATCGTCCGCGAGGCATACATCGCCACCGTCCGGCTGGCCCGCGACCGGGAGATTATCCTGCGGACGGTGGACCGGCTCTGGGTGCGGCACCTGACCGCCCTGGACGCCCTGCGGGAGGGCATCGGGCTGCGGGCTTACGGGCAGCACGACCCGCTGGTGGCCTACCGCAAGGAGGCCCACGAGATGTACGAAGACCTCCTGGCCCAGATTCAGGAAGGGGTCGCCCGGTCACTGTTGATGGTGGAGCGTCCGCAGCCGGCCCGCCAACGCCGCCCGCGCGTCAACCTTCAGGCCGTGCATCCCAACGTCACCGGCGGGGGTAGGGCGGCGGTTCCGACGGGCCCGTCTGCCGGGGCGGGGCAGCAGCGTCCGTTGGGCCGCAACGAGCCCTGTTGGTGCGGCAGCGGCAAGAAGTACAAAGATTGTCATTGGAGCGAGGATCGGAAGGCCGGACAGGTGCGGATGGTGCCCGTTGAGCGACCGGCATCGCGGCAACGGTCGCCGGCGGTGGCCGGGGCGGGGAGCGCACCGCGCAAAAAGCGACGGCGACGGAAACGATAACAGGAGGAGTCATCTATGGAAGGCCAGGATATGGAACTGGATCTGACCGGTCGCTTGATGGCGGATATGGACCCCCAGTTACTCGATTTCTTGCAGCACAAGGTCAACACCTTCGTCAAGTGGGACCTGGTACGCTTTTTCCACGACAATCCCCACACGACGGACACCGCCGAGAACATCGCCCGCTACGCCGGCCGCAGCGTGGACACCATTCGGGTGGAATTGGCCGAACTGGCGCGGGCCGGCCTGCTGGAAGAGAGTCGCCTGGGCGAGATGACCGTCTACTCCCTGACCGCCGACGCCGCCACCCGCGACCTGTTGGCCCGCTTCGTCGCCGCCTCGGACGACCGCCAGTTTCGCGTCAAGGCCATCTACCACATCATCCGGGGCACGCGGTGATGAACCGGCGCGGCCACCCGTAAACTTGCGGAAGGAGGGGCTTATGGAACGGGTGAAAACGGGCATTCCAGGGCTGGATGAGATGCTGCGGGGCGGCTTCCTCCCCCAGACCGCCAACTTGGTCGAGGGGGCACCGGGCACCGGCAAGACCACTCTGGGGATGCAGTTCATCTATCACGGCATAACGGCCTGCGACGAGCCGGGGCTGATCCTGACCTTCGAGGAGTTCCCGCAGCAGTACTACAACGACGCCGCCAATTTCGGCTGGGACTTCCGCCGCCTGGAGCGGGAGGGCAAGTTGCGGGTGATGATGACCAGCCCGGAGGTCAGCCGGGCCGATTTAGAGCAGGTCGGCGGGCGGCTGGAGCGTCTCGTGCGGCAGATGGGGGTCAAGCGGGTGCTGGTGGACAGTCTGAGCCACTTCGAGCGGCTCAGCGAGGACCCGGCGGAGATGCGGGCCATCGTCTACGGCTTCATCAACGGCCTGAAGCGGGAGGGGTTGACCGCCGTCCTGACGCGGGAGAACGCGGCCCTGATTGGCGAAAACGACGCCGCCGATGACTCCCTGGGGTTCCTGGTGGATTCCTACATCCTCCTACGCTACGTCGAGATCGAGAGTGCCATCCACAAAGCCCTCCTGGTGCTCAAAATGCGCGGCAGCGACCACGACAAGGGCATCCGCCGGTTCGAGATCACCGAACGCGGCCTCGAAGTCCGTGCCCCCTTCGAGGGGCAGGAGGGCATCTTGAGCGGCAGTCCCCGCCGGATGGTGGACTCCTTCGTCCAGGCTTTCGTGAGGCGGTGAGATGAACACGGCGAAAATTCTCCTCATGGTGTACGCCTGGCTCATCGTGGCGGTGTTGCTGTTCTTCCTGGGGCGCATCGCCTACTTCTACGAGCGGACTTCCAAACAGCGGGTGGGGTATCCCCTCCTGCTCCTCCCGGCCGGGTTGCTGCTGGGCGGAGCGGTCTGGTACATACTGAACGACGTCGAGTTTGCCGCCCGCCCGCTGGGAGACTTGCTCCTGTTCGGTGGGGGAATCCTGCTGTACCTGTTCGACATGCGGTTGCAAGACCTGATGACAGGAGAGCGACGATGATCGCCATCACCATCCCCCTGGGAGCGGTGGGCCTGCTGTCGCTGGCCCATCTGAGCGTCCTGTTCGCCAACTTCAGCCGCCGCCTGAGTGTGGTGACGAAGATGGCCGCTCACTACCGCTGGGCCTACCTGGCCGCCGGGCTGTTCACCCTGGCGGCCCTGAGCCAAATGGTGCGCGGCATCGCCACGCTCGCGCCGCAGCAGGCCCTCCCCGTCCTGCTGACGCCCGGCTTCGCCCTGGTCACTTTCCACATCCCCATCGCCCTGGGCGTCACCATTGACCTGGCGGTGGTGTGGTATTACTGGAGATGGATACTGCGGGAGAGTGTGGATTAGCCTCCCCCGCCCTGTTCACATCCCGGAGAACGGGCAACGGATATGAGTATGCGAAACAGACCTTCGAGTGCGGCCGGCCTGCGGGCCCAGTTGCATGCGCTGCCGAAAGTGGACCTGCACCGCCATCTGGAAGGCTCGCTGCGGTTGCAGACCCTGGCGGAGATCGCTCAGGAGCACGGCATTGACCTGCCGAGTTACGACATCGAGTACCTGCGCCGCTTCGCCACCGTCACCGGCGAGGAGCCGGACTTCCACCTGTTCCTGGAGAAGTTCGCCTTCCTGCGCCGGTTCTATCCCACCCCGGCGGCGGTGGAGCGGGTGGCCTACGAGGCGGTCGCCGACGCGGCCGCCGACAACGTCAAGTATCTGGAACTGCGCTTCAATCCGGTCGCCCTGTCGCGGCAACAGCACTTCCCGCTGGATCAGGTGGTGGATTGGGTATGCGCTTCCGTCGCCCAGGCGCAGCGGGATTACGACATCGAAACGGCCCTCATCCTGCAAATTGACCGCTCCGGCAGTGTGGAGATGGGAGACCGCATCGCCGACATCGCCATCGCCAAACAGTCCCAGGGCATCGTGGGGCTGGATTTGGCCGGCGACGAGGTCGGCTACCCGGCCCACCGCTTCGCCGACGTGTTCCAGAAGGCGCGGGAGGCCGGCCTGGGAGTGACAGTCCACGCCGGCGAGGCCGGCGGCGCGGAGAACGTCCGCGAGGCCATCGAACTGCTGGGGGCCAGCCGCATCGGACACGGCGTGCGCTCCATCGAGAACTCCGACGTGGTACAACTGGTGCGGCAGCGCGGCGTGACCCTGGAAGTCTGCCCCACCAGCAACCTCCAGACCGCCGTCGTCCGCCGCTTCTGGCAGCACCCGCTGCCGGACCTGCTGGCCCTCAACCTGCGGGTGACGATCAACACCGACGACCCCAGCGTCAGCGATACGACCTTGACCGACGAGTACATGACCGCTATGCTGGCGATGGGGGTGACGCTGGAACAGATCAAACACACGATTATGACGGGGATCGCCGGGGCGTTCCAGCCGCCGGAGGTGCGCAAGCGGCTGGCACGTTGGTTCCAGAAGGAACTGGGGCTAGCGTGACCCCGTCCGCGAGCGGGAGGTACAGAATCGAATGCTGAGCCGGATTACCCACCAGATCGCCTCGCTCATCGAGGCCGGGATACAGGCAGCGCAGGCGGCGGGCGACCTGCCCCCGTTCGACATGCCGGAGATAGTCGTGGAGCGTTCGCGCCACGCAGCGCACGGGGACTACGCCTCGCCGGTCTGCCTGCGACTGGCGCGGGCGGCCCGCCGTGCGCCTCGGGAAATCGCCGCCCAGGTGGTGTCCCATCTGCCGGAGGCGGAGTTGGTCGGCCAGGTGGAGATCGCCGGGCCGGGGTACATCAACATCACCCTGTCCGCCGGATGGCTGGCCGCCCAGGTGGAGGCCATCTTGCAGGCCGGCGACCGCTTCGGCGACCTGCTGGACGAGGAGCGCGGCACCGCCCAGGTCGAGTTCGTGAGCGCGAACCCCACCGGCCCGCTGACCGTCGGACGCGGGCGCGGCGGTGTGATGGGGGACACGCTGGCGAACCTCCTGGCGGCGGCCGGCTATCGGGTGGAGCGGGAGTATTACTTCAACAACGCCGGGCGGCAGATGCAAATCCTGGGCAATTCGGTGCGGCTGCGCTACCTGGAACTGCTGGGGCAGACCGTCGAGTTCCCCGCCGACCACTACCAGGGGGACTACATCCGGGAGATCGCCGCCGACCTCTACGAGGAGCACGGGGACGGTCTCGCCGAGGCGGATGAGTCTGTCTTTCGGAAGCGGGCCGAGGCGGTCATCTTCGCCCAAATCCGCGCCACGCTGGCCCGGCTGGGGATTCATTTCGACAACTATTTCAACGAGAACGGCCTGTACGAGAGCGGTCTGGTGTGGGAGGTGCTGGAGGAACTGCGGCGGCGGGGGTACGTCTACGAGAAGGACGGGGCCACCTGGTTCCGCGTCACCGACTTGGGCGGCAAGAAAGACCGCGTGCTGGTCAAATCCACCGGCGAACCGACCTACCGGCTGCCGGACATCGCCTATCACATCGAGAAAATCCGCCGGGGGTACGCCCTGATGGTCACGATCTTGGGCGCGGACCACCTGGAGGAGTACCCGGACGTGCTCGCCGGACTGCGGGCTCTGGGGTACGAGACCGACAACGTCCGGGTCGTGTTTCACCAGTTCGTCAACCTGGTGCGCGAGGGTAAACCGGTGCGGATGAGCACCCGTGAGGGCCACTTCATCACCCTGGACGAACTGCTCGACGAGGTGGGGCGGGACGCGGTGCGCTACTTCATGCTCGCCCGCTCGCCGGACAGCCACATGGACTTCGACCTCGACCTGGCGGTGGAGCAATCCGACCGCAACCCGGTCTACTACATCCAGTACGCCCACGCCCGCATCGCCAGCATCCTGCGCCACGCCCAGGCCTCCGGCTGGGACGTGGACGCCCCGGCGGACGTCGCGCTGCTCCACCATCCCAGTGAACTGGCCCTCGTCAAAGAGATGTTGCGTCTGCCGGAGGTGGTCGCCCAGGCGGTGGAGAAACTGAGCCCCCACTTCCTCCCCTTCTACGCCCACGACTTGGCCGCTGCCTTCCACACCTTCTACCGCGACTGCCGGGTGGTCTCCTCCGACCCGGCCGACGCCGACCTGACCCGCGCCCGGCTGCGCCTGGTGCGGGCGACCAAACTCGCCCTGGCCCGCGTCCTCCACCTGATGGGGATGAACGCGCCGGAGAGGATGTGAGCGATGGGGCTCAAGCCGGACCACTGGATCCGCCGGATGGCGTTGGAACAGCGGATGATTGACCCTTTCGTGGACGGGCAGGTGCGCGATGGGGTCATCTCCTACGGACTCTCCTCTTACGGCTACGACATTCGGGTGGCCGATGAGTTCAAGATCTTCACCAACATCTACTCCACCGTCGTAGACCCCAAACAGTTCGATGTCCGCTCGATGGTGGATTACCGCGGGGCGTACTGCATCATCCCTCCCAACTCCTTCGTCCTGGCCCGTTCGGTGGAGCACATCCGCATGCCGCGCAACGTGACCGGCATCGTCCTGTGCAAGAGCACCTACATCCGGGCCGGGGTGCTGATACCGACGACGGTTCTGGAAGCGGGGTGGGAAGGGGTGATCACGCTGGAAATCGGCAACGTCACGCCGCTGTCGGCCAAAATCTACGCCAACGAGGGGATCGCCCAGGTGCTGTTCTTCGAGGGGGACGCGGAGTGCGAGATCAGTTACCTCGACCGGCAGGGGAAGTATCAGCGTCAGCAGGGGGTCACGCTGCCGCGGCTGTGACGACGGCGTGACCCGCCCGGCCAATCCTCCCAGCCCTGCCGCTCCTCGTCGCGGCCTGCAACGCGCCGCCGACCGTCACCATTACGCCCCCATCGCCCTCCACCCTACCGACCGGCTCGCCGGGGTTGCTCGTCACGGCCGGGGCTTTTCGAAGTTCTTACGCTTACGGTCAAAGGGGTAGGCGATGGCATTGCCATCGCCTACCCAGTGCCTTTCCACGGCGGATGCAACGGCTCAATCGTCGCAGCCGGCGGGTATTGACGCGGAATCTCCGGTTCGCTTCGGAATCCCGTGAGCGCGGTTTCTTGCCCTCATTTTGCGTCGGTGTTATACTAATCGGCAACCAACCGTAAGGAGAGTCTCCGATGCAGCCCACAGATTTTCTCGTCCGCGCCGACCTGGAGGAAGTCGCTCCTTTCGTATCCGACCTCATCAACTGGGAGGCCGAACGACAAGCCCGCAAATTGATCCTCATCCCGTCCGAATCCACCGCCCCCCGTGCTGTCCGGGAGGCCCTGGGCTCCGTCTTCCAGAACATCTACGCCGAGGGCTACCCCCCGTTGCGGATGACCCGCGACCCGGAGGAGCGGTTGCACGATGTCGCCTGGCAACTCGCTTTCTACCGCCGGTACGCCGACCGCCGTTTCTACAAGGGGGTGGATTACGTCCACCTGGTCGAGTGCCTGGCCCAACGGCGTTGCGCCGCGGCTTTCGCCCACGACGACATCCGCCCGGAGCACATCCACGTCAACGTCCAGCCCCTCTCCGGCGCGGCGGCCAACCTGGCCGTCTACTGGGCGTTGATGGAGCCCGGCGACACGCTGATGGGACTCGATCTCTTCCAGGGCGGCCATCTCACCCACGGCTCCGAGTTCAACATCTCCGGGCGGCGGTACCGCGTCGTCTCCTACGGCGTGGATCGCCAGACCGAGCGGCTGGACTACGACCAAATCCGCGACCTGGCCCGCCGCTACCGCCCCAAAGTGATCGTCGCCGGCTACACCTCCTACCCCTGGGCCCCCGACTGGGCCGCTTTCCGCTCCATCGCCGACGAGGTCGGGGCCTACCTGATGGCCGACATCTCCCACCCGGCCGGGCTCGTCATCGCCGGGGTATATCCGAACCCGGTCGGCATCGCCGACGTGGTGACGTTCACCACCCACAAGACCATCTGCGGGCCGCGCGGGGCCGTCGTCGTGACCACCGACGAGGAACTGGCCCAGGCCATTGATATGGCGATCTTCCCCGGCGAACAGGGCGGCCCGCACGTCAACAAATTCGCGGCCCTCGCCGTCGCCTTCCAACTGGCGCGGACGGAGGAGTTCCGGCAGTTGCAGCGTCAGATCGTCGCCAACGCCCGCGCCCTGGCCGATGGCCTCCAGAAGCGCGGGCTGCGATTGGCCTACGGAGGCACCGATACCCATCTCCTGCTGATTGACCTGAAATCCATCTCCACCGCCCCGGCCCCGCCCTTGAGCGGGAAGGAGGGGCGCTACCCGCTCTGGGGCGAGCCCGCCGTCCGCATCCTCGACCTGGCCGGCATCGTCGCCAACAAGAACACCATCCCCGGCGACACCGAGACCTCCCTGGCGACCGGCATCCGGCTGGGCACCCCCTGGGTCACGCAGCGCGGCCTCGACGAGGGGGATATGGACGCCCTCGCCGGGCTCATCCACCGCCTGCTGACCAACATCCGCCCCTTCGCCTACAACGGGCTCATCGGCACCCTGCCGCGCGGCAAGATCGCCCTCCCCGTCCTGGAGGAGGTGCGGGCCGGGGTCGCCGAACTGGCCGCCAAAGCGGGGCTGGATTTCGCCTACACCCCCAGCGGCTACCCCCACTTCCCGGAGCCGTCCGGCGCGGAGGGGAACAGCCTCCGCATCGTCGGCTGGCGGGCCCGCCAGTTCGTCCAGCAGACCGTCACCGCCAACGTCGCTTCACTGGAGCCCGGCGAGTCCGCCGCGGCTTACATGCTCGACCGCCGGGGGGAGTTGCTGGACGGCGTCGTCGTCACCCGGCAGGAGCCGGACGAGTGGGGGCGCGATGTCTATCTCATCACCCCCACGCCGCCGCACTACCGCGCCATCGCCGACTACCTGCGGGCCCTCTCCGACGGCTACATCCTCTTCGACGATGAGGACATCTTCCGCAAGGTGGAGGGGCCGGTCGTGGTGGAAGAGGCCACCGCGCCGGTCGAACCGCTCGCCGTCGAGCCGGGGGTCACGCCCGGCGACCTGCTCGCCGGTCACGGGGAGCGATTCGACCTGACCAAGCCCTATTTCGTCGGACAGAGCCACCTGGCCGACTTCGCGCCGTCCATCGCCAGAGAGGAGTGGCGGTGGGAGGAGCCGCAGAGCCCCCTCAAACGCACCCCGTTGTACGCGGTTCACAAGGAGATGGGGGCCAAACTGGTGCCCTTCGCCGGCTGGGAGATGCCGGTCTGGTACACCTCCGTGAGCGAGGAGCACCGCGCCGTCCGCGAGGC
>JALWUZ010000701.1 GCA_027079895.1 Anaerolineae bacterium | reverse complement strand
CCGCGTGTCTGCCCCCCGCGTGTCGCCCCCCCTGCCGTTCCCACGCCGGAGCGTGGGAACGAGACCGTCCACCAGCGACGGATAAATCCGCCGCCTGGGTTCGGGCCTCATAGCCAGGCAGCGGCAATTGACCCCCGCGCCGGAAGGACTATAATTCCCAGGCCGGAAACACTTTCACACCACAGGAGGCCCACATGACCATCGTTGACCTACGCAGCGACACCGTCACCCGCCCGACGCCGGAGATGCGCCGGGCCATGTACGAGGCGGAGGTCGGGGACGACGTGCTCGGCGACGACCCCACCGTCCGCCGCCTGGAGGAACTGGCAGCGGAGCGTCTCGGCAAGGAGGCGGCCCTCTTCGTCGCCAGCGGCACGATGGGCAACCTCGTCGCCTTGCTGACCCACTGCGGGCGCGGCGACGAGGCCATCGTCGGCGACCGGAGCCACACCTTCCTCTTCGAGCAGGGCGGCATGGCGGCCCTGGGCGGCATCGTCCCCCGACCGCTCCCCAATCAGCCCGACGGCACCATCCGCCCGGAGGAGATCGTGGCGGCCATCCGGGCCGACAACGTCCACTTCCCCCGCACCCGCTTGGTCTGCCTGGAGAACACCCACAACATGTGCAACGGCCGCCCCCTGACGGCGGAGTACACCGCTCAAGTGGCCCGCCTGGCCCACGGGCACGGGCTGCGGGTTCACCTGGACGGGGCGCGGATTTTCAACGCGGCGGCCGCCCTGGGCGTGGACGTGCGGGAGTTGACGCGGGAGGTGGACTCGGTGATGTTCTGCCTCTCCAAAGGGCTCTGCGCCCCGGTCGGCTCGCTCCTCTGCGGCACGGCGGCCTTCATCGCCGAAGCCCGGCGGGCGCGGAAAGTCGTCGGGGGCGGCATGCGGCAGGTGGGGGTTCTGGCAGCGGCCGGCCTGGTCGCTGTGGAGAAGATGAGCGGGCGACTGGCTGAGGATCATCGCCGGGCGCACCGTCTGGCGGACGGACTGGCCGCGATTCCAGGGGTAGAGGTGGAGCCAGTCTGGACGAACATCCTGTACTTTCGCCTGGCGGAGGGAGTGGCTCTGACGGAGGCGGAGATGGTGGCCCGTCTCGCGGAGCGCGGCGTCCTGCTGCTGAGCGTCGGGCCGGGCCGCTTCCGGGCCGTGACCCACTACTGGGTGGACGACGCCGGTATCGAGCAGGCCATCGCGGCCTTCCGGGAAGTGCTGACCGCCGCCTGACCCGCACGGCTGACCGTCAGGTCAATATCCGCCACAACAGCAGCGGGCGCAAGATGGTGCGCGGCGAGCGGTAGCCGATGATGACGCTCCCGATTTCCAAAGCCGTGTCCGAATCCCGCTGCATGCGGCGCACCATCCGGTCGAGCAGGCCGGGCGACGAGAGGCAGAGCCGCAGGAAACGGGCCGCCCGCTGGTCGGGGAGAAAGCGGCGGCGCAGTTCCCGCCCGTAGGCCGCCAGCGCGGAGGCAGAGAACGTTCCGCTTTCCAGCGCGGCGGCGGCATACCGGGCCGCGATCTCGCCGCTCTCCATCGCCGGCGTGATCCCCTCGCCAGTCAGCGGGTTCACCAGCCCGGCCGCGTCCCCGGCCACCAGCAGCCGGTCGGCGTAGGGGCGGGCCCGGTCCAACCGCGTGCGGAGCGGATGGCCGCGCGGCGGGCCGAGCGGTCGCGTCCGCGCCAGCCGTCCGGCGGCGGCCTGCTGGTCGGCGATGAAGCGGCTCAACACCTCCCGCAGATTCAACCCGCCGGCGCGTGTCTGGGCGGTGAAGGCCCCACTGCCGACGTTGACGCGCCCGTCCCCCAGCGGGAAAATCCAGGTGTAGCCGGGCACGATCGCCCGTTGAAAGTGAAGTTCCAGCAGCCCGGCCAGGGCGTCGTCGCCGGCCAGATACTGCCGCACGGCGACCATCTCCGTCTCCCCGGCGGGCAGCCCCAGGCGGCGCGTGACGGTCGCCAGGCTGCCGTCGGCCAGGATGACCAGCGGGGCGGAGACCGTCAACCCGTCGGCGACGACCCGCAGCCCGGCCGCCTCCCGCTCCACCCGACGCACCCGCACCCCCTCTTGCAACCGCGCCCCGGCCTCCACCGCCGACTGCGCCAGCCGCGCGTCGAGCAGCCGCCGGGGGATGGTGCGCCCGTAACACTCCCCCGGCGCGAGGGCCGGAGGGCGTACCTCGACGTACTCCCCGTTGGGGGCGACGACGCGCAGCACCTCCGGGGCGGTGAATCCGGCGGCCCACTCCTCCAGCCCGTTGCGGGCCAGCACCTTCAACCCGGCATAACTCACCCCGTCGCCGCAGGGCTTGTCCCTGGGGAAAGTGGCCCGTTCCAGCAGCAGAACCCGTACCCCGGCCAGGGCCAGGTGCCGCGCGGCCAGAGAGCCCGCCGGCCCCGCCCCCACGACGACGACATCTGGCGACCTCATTCCGCTACCTCTCCGTCCAGGGCCAGTTCGAACACCCAGATGACCGGCGGCTTCTCCTGGAACTCGAACCCGGCCGCCTCGACCGCCGCCAGCAGGCCCGGCTCCTCCACCGGACGGATGCGCACCTCCTCCCGTCCCTCCTGGGCGGCCAGGTGACGCAGGGCCTTCAACAGCGGCGGCAGGGCCGCGTCCCGGCCGTCGGCGTACCCGATGAAGAGCGTCGTCCCGTCCCGGATGGGGAAGAGCAGCGCGAGGGCGGCCAACTCACCGTCCTCCTCCCACCCCCAGACGGCCCCCTGAGCCAGCAACTCCGCCAGCCGCTCGCGGGTGAGGGCCAGCCAATCCCAGAAATGCTCGTACAGCCCGCCGGTCGCCCGGAAGCGCGGCGAATCCGCGATCAACTGCCAGGCCGCCGACAGGTCATCCTCCGTCAGGCGGCGCAGGCCATCCACGTCGCCGGGGAGCGGCGTCGCCCGGTAGGAGCGGTAGACCCCCTTGCGTTGGAAGCCGTCGCTGGCCGCCATGTGGTGGACGGGGTAGTTTTTGTGATGGGTCGCCAGCCGAATGACGCCGGGCCCTCTCCGGCGGATGTGCTCGACCAGGTAGGTTTGCAGCCGTCGGGCGATCCCCCGGCCCTGGTAGTCCGGTGCGACCCGCAGACCGGCCAGCCACCACTCGTCGGCGGCCAGACGCTCGGCTTTGGCGAACCCGACCAGCCGCCCGTTCACCTCCGCCGCGACGAACTCCCCGGCGGAGTCCTCCACCCATCGCTGCCAGGTTTCGGGCACGTAGTCCCGCTGTCCCCAGATGCGGTTGACGATCTCCTCGGCGGCCGGGCCGTCCTCCAGCCGCGCCGGCCGGAGGAGCACCTCCTGCGGCCCCAGTCTCCGCCGTCCGCGCAGACGCTCGCGGGCGGCCTGGTAGGCCCGTTCGACCAGCCGCGGCTGGGCGGTCTTCTCCGGCTCGGCGAAGGGGTCGCGGTCGTACAGGCGGCAGAAGACGTAGTGGCCGATGACGCGCAGGGTCGCCAGCACCGGCGCGGCCAGGAGCATACCTAAGATTCCCCACAGGCTGCCGCCGATGATGATTCCCACCAGGACGGCGAGCGGGTGCAGGTTGAGGCTGTGCCCCAGGATGCGCGGCACCAGCAGGTTCCCCTCCACCTGCTGAATCAGGAGATAGAGCCCCGTCACCAGCACGGCGAACCAGAAGTTGCTCATGGGGAGGTAGGACGAGCCCTGGAACAGAGCCAGCAGGACGGCCGGAATCAGGGCCAGGATGGGTCCCAGGCTGGGGATGAACTCCATCACTCCGGCGAGCAGCCCCAGGGCGAAGGCGTAGGGCAGCCCCACGATGGTACAGACAGCGGTCGTGATGACCACCATCGCCGCCCCCAGGAGCACCTGTCCGCGCAGGAACGCGCTCCACACGGCGGTGATCTGCTTCCGCAGGCGGACGAAATCATCGTGATACCCCGGCGGGGCCAGCCCGTCCACCCCGGCGATGATTCGGTCGGCGTCCTTGACCAGGTAGAAGGCGATCATCAGAATCATCATCAGCCACAGGGCTCCGGAGGCGATGCTGAACACCAGGTCGAGCGTCCCCTGGGCCGCCGAAGTGACGATCGCCCGCAGCCCCTTGCTCAACTCGGTGTAGACGTTGCTCAAGTCCAGCGTGTAGTCGCCGACGACTACCGGCCGTTCGAGGAAGTCGCCGATGTCGGTCAGGATGCGAATCACGTCGGCCTGGACGGAGAGCACGGCCCGCGACACGCTGGGGATGATGGTCATCGGGGTGGCGACGACGAGCAGCATGGCGATCACCAGGACGAGGAAGACCAGGCCGGTCACCAGGCCGCGCGAGACTTTCAGCCGGACGGTGAGGAAGTCCACCACCGGGTCGAGGACGAA
Organism: Anaerolineae bacterium; assembly: GCA_027079895.1. Taxonomy (GTDB): domain Bacteria; phylum Chloroflexota; class Anaerolineae; order B4-G1; family B4-G1; genus JALWUZ01. The sequence continues at coordinate 7,153 of JALWUZ010000701.1, read as the reverse complement.
GGCCAGGAGCAGGGCGAGGACGAAGGGGGGGATGAGGGCGCGGATACGGTAGATGGCGACGGCCAGCAGCAGGAGGATGACTGTCGTCACCATCCGTTTAGTGCCGGTGCTCCAGCGGTGGAGTTGGTCGTTCATCGGAGCCTCCTCGGTGCGATTTCATGATGAGTCGGCGGGGCGGGGGCCGTGTATCGGAGAAGATCACCTGCCGGGCGGGAGGGCATTGTTTGTCCCATTCAGCCCGGCTAGGTGCAAGGGGCGCGTGCGTGCCCCTGGTGCAAGAGTTCTTATCGCTCTCTAGGTTTAACCTCGAACGTCTTTTGAGAGCGAAAGAAACACACATCAAACTCCAGAAAGAAGTTCACCTGCCCCAGAATCAGAGGAACATTGCTCGCTCGTGTCCAGGCGAAAGCCAGACGTACCGGCGGAAACCTGCCCACAGTCGCAGAAACAATCAACACCCGCGCCTCAAACTGGGCCAGATTCCCCGTTAAACGTACAGGAGTTGTTTGCCGACCCCAGGTCGCACCCATCTGTCTGCCAATCTCGTAAGGCAGTACGTTGACAGTTGAGCCTGTATCCAGCAACCCCGACACGAGTAGAGATATGCCCTGATAGCTCAGAGTAAGTGGTAGATACGGAAGACCGCTGGCCGCTCCCAACGCCCCGTCAGTTTCCGTGAAAGGAAAACGTTGGCTTTCAATTAGCATAGGTGACTTGCTCCCTTTCAAGGGCGTTCAGTAAGGTCTCAGCGGCCTCAAAAGCGTCGTAGGGCGTCCAAATCGGGTAATCCTGGTCAGGTCGCAGCAAAGCGACACCTTCTTCTCGTGCCAGTTCAAACACCAAGAACTGCATCAGACGCAATTTATCAGCCCGTGAGAGAACCTGTACCTTGGGTAGAAGTTCGGTCACCAACGCTGTATCTGCTCTCATTGCTATCCCCCTTTCTACTACTGATCATATCCTCACCACATTTCATCGCTGATACGCGAGCGTGCTAACCCTTCGGTCCGTCGTCGTCCCAGGCCAGGTCGCGCTCGTTGACCAGCCGCCCCATCTTCTGCAACTCGCGGCGGGTGCTGTGCAGCAGATGCGCCATCGTGACCGGCCCGCCGTCGGCGGCCGCCAGGAACGCGGCGTTGACGATGATGTTGCGGATGCTCCCCCCCGCCAGTCGGAACCGCCGGGCCAGAAACGGCAGGTCCACATCCGGGGCGCGGGGCACGTCGGGCGGGAAGAGGGTCTCCCAGATGCGCCGCCGGTACTCCTCCTCCGGGAAGGGGAACTCGACGATGAATTGCAGGCGGCGGGTGAACGCCTCGTCCAGATTGGCCCGTAGGTTGGTCGCCAGGATGGTGATGCCGTCGTAAGCCTCCATGCGTTGCAAGAGATAGCCGACCTCGATGTTGGCGTACCGGTCGTGGGCGTCCCGCACTTCCGACCGTTTGCCGAAGAGGGCGTCCGCCTCGTCGAAGAAGAGGATGGCGTTGCTGTTCTGCGCTTCGCTGAAGATGCGCTCCAGGTTCTTCTCCGTCTCGCCGATGTATTTGCTGACGACGGTCGAAAGGTCAATGCGGTACAGGTCGAGCGCGAGGTCGGCGGCGATGACCTCGGCGGCCATCGTCTTGCCGGTGCCCGGCTCTCCGGCGAAGAGCATGGCCGTCCCCGCGCCGGCGGCCAGTTTGCGCCCGACGCCCCACTCTTCGAGAACCTGGGGGCGGTGGCGCACCGTCGCCACAATCTCCCGCAGCAGTTTCATCTGGTCGGGGGGGAGGATGATGTCCTCCCAGGTGTAGCGGGGGATGATCTGGCGAGCCAGGTGGGCGAGGTTGGGGCTGGAGTGGAGCCGCGCCGCCGCGAAGAGGGCCGCGCTGTCCGTCCGTCCGCCGCGCCGGAGGGCGTCGTCCCGCGCCGTCGCCACGGCATCCCGAATCTGGCCGCCGGTGAGGACGAACTGGCCGGCCGGGGCGTCCACGTCCAGGGCGAGGTCGGCGGGCGGGCGGCCGAGGTAACGCTCGACGAAGTGGGCCCACAGTCGCCGCCGCCGCGCGTACCCCGGCTTGGGGAACTCCATCCACAGCAGGACTTTGTCCCGTGCGACCCCCTGGGCCCGCCAGTCCTGCCGCCCGGAGACGATGGCGAGGCGCGTCTGGTCGCAGAGGATGGTCAGCAGGTCATCGCGGGGCACGCCGCCGGTCAGGACGGCGTCCCAGCCGGTGATGTAGGGGAGTGCGCCGACGAGGGCGGCGTCGCGCACGGTCAGTTCCAGGGCCACGCGGGGTTTCTGCCCGTCGGCGACCACCGCGCCCAGGTCGAGCCGCAGGAGGGGCTGTCCGGCGCAGTCGGCGACGAAGTGGGCCGCCGCCTGCCGGGCGGTCTCGTCCGGGCCGTGGAGGACGATCAGCGGCGGCTCCGGCCCGGCGACGGCCCGCTCCAGGTCGGCGCGGCTGTCGTCGGTCAGCAGGAGCGGGGGGAACTCGTCGGCGTCACCGGGGGGGAGCAAACGGGCGTAAGGCGCGAGTCGCCCGCCGGGGCGGTAATCCCCCAGAAGCCAGGAGACGACTCCGGCGTCGGGGTGCAGGGCGTGCGCCAGGAGGGGGGCGTGCTCATCGCCGGCGGCCGATTTTTCCAGCAGTCGCCACCGGAACAGGGGGGCGTCGTCGGCGAAGCGGGCGAGGAGGGAGAGCCGTTCCACGCCGGCGGGCTCACCCAGCAGGTCGAGCGCGAGGTTGACGGCGGGGTAGCGGCGGGTGATGTCGTCCTGGAGGTAGCCGTAGACCCAGCGGTACCGCAGATCAAGCGCGGGGGCCAGACAGAGGAGGAACACGTCCCGCTCGAAGCGGTCGAGGCCGCAGACCGCCGTCAGCACGTCCAGGCGGGGGGGAGTGTTCTGCTGCCGCATGCGGCGGGCCATCCGCTCCGCCTCCCTGGTCGCCTTGACGAAGGCGGCGGCGAAGTCCCGCTTCTCCTCCGGCGACAGCGCGACGGTCTGCCCCCAACTGGCGCCGAGGGGGCGTTCCATCAGGGAGGCGGCTTGCTCGTCGGAGAGGTACAGTCCGCGGAAGTCGTCGGCGGGGGACTGGCCGGCCCGCTGCCAGCGGAGCAGTTCGCGGCGGAGCAGGACATCTATGCGGCTCAGTTCCAGTTGCAAATGCCGGAGGTTGAGGTCTGGGTCGCCCATCGTGGGCCTAGTCTACCACAAGGGGGGCAATTTTCAAGGCCGCGCGGCCTGACCGCCGCGCGGGGTCAGCCGCGCCACCAGGGTTTTGTAGAAGTAGGTCTTTTCCTGCACCCTGACGAAGCGGGCCACGTGGGGGCTGGCCTCGACGATGACCTCGTCGCCGTCGGACAGTTCGGCGTACACCTCGCCGTCCACCGTCAGCACCGCCGGGCGGCCGCCGCCGACGCTGATACGCACCGTCACTCCTTCCGCCAGGACGATCGGCCGCTCCATACTCAAGTGGGGGGCGACCGGCACCAGGAGGATGTTGCGCAGTTGAGGCGGCAGCACCGGCCCGCCGGCCGCCAGGGCGTAGGCGGTGCTGCCGGTCGGGGTAGCGACGACCAGGCCGTCGGCTATGTAGGTCGCCAGCCGTCCGCCGTCCACGGCGACGTGAAGATGGACGACCCGCGCCCGTGCGCCCCGCCCGACCACCACGTCGTTCAGGGCGTCCGCTGGCGGGGTGGCCGCCCCGCCCGACCGGGCCGTCACCCGGAGCATCATCCGTTCCTCCAGCCAGTAGTCCCCGACGAGTACCCGCGCCAGGACGGACGGCCAGTTTTCCGGGGTAGCCTCGGTGAGGAAGCCGACCCGCCCCAGGTTGACGCCCAGGATGGGGGTCCCGTAGGGGGCGGCGGCCCGTGCCGCCCGCAGGATGGAGCCGTCGCCGCCGAGCGTCACCAGGATGTCGCTCTCGTCCCAGCGGATGACGGCAGCGGCCTCGTCGGGGGTGCAGACTTGCACCATAACTCCGCGCCGCTCCGCCCATGCCGCGACCTCGTCGGCCAGGGAGCGGGCCGCCGCCATACGGGGGTTGTAGAGGACGCCGACGGTGTTCATAGCCTCACGGTTGGATTCGGTCAGGAGAAGCAAAAGACCTCACGGGCCTTCAGGCTCATGAGGTCTGGGCGGAAGGCTGGGGGCGGAGGATTCGAACCCCCACATACGGATTCAGAGTCCGCTGTCCTGCCATTAGACGAGCCCCCAGCGTGCGGGCGATATTGTACCACACCCCAAAGAAAGGTCAAGCCTCCAGGCGGTGGATTCGCTTGAGGCGGGCGAGCAGGTCGTCTATCGAGCGTTCGGGGTAGAGGGTTGGGCCGATGGGGTCAACGATGTCCTCGTCCCCCAGCAGGGCGGCGAAGGTGTTGAGCACGCCGTAGGCCAGCACCTCGAGATTGTAGCCCCCTTCCAGGGTGAAGACGATCCGCCCCCCGCACAGGTGACGCGCCAGCGAGACCAACTCTTGGGCGATGTGGGCATACCCGGCCAGCGAGAGATTCATCTGCGCCAGCGGGTCGTTCCAGTGGGCGTCGTACCCCGCCGAGACGAGAATCAGGTCCGGCCGGAAGCGTTCCGCCACCGGCCACACCAGTTCCTCGAAGATGCGGGCGAAGCCGGAATCCCCCACCCGCGGCGGCAGCGGCACGTTTAGCAGCGTGCCTTTCCCGTCGCCGAAGCCGACCTCGTCCCAACGGCCGGTGCCGGGGTAGTAGGGGGACTGGTGGGTCGAAAAGTAGAAGACCGCCGGGTCGGAGGCGAAGGCGTCCTGAGTGCCGTTGCCGTGATGGACGTCGAAATCGGCGATGAACACCCGTTCGACTGCGGGGAACGTCAGGGCAGCCCGCGCGGCGACGGCGACGTTGTTGAAAATGCAGAACCCCATCGAGCGGTCGGCGGTGGCGTGGTGGCCCGGCGGGCGCACCAGGGCGAAGCCGTTGTCTATCTCGCCGGTCAGCACCGCCTCCACCGCCCGAACGAGCCCTCCGGCGGCCAGGAGCGCGGCGTCGAAGGAATGGGAGTTGATGTAGGTGTCGGGGTCGAGGTAGTGCCGCCCCTGGGCCACGGCCCGGCGCACGTGCTCGATGTGGCCGGCGGTGTGGACGCGGAGCAACTCCTCCTCCGTCGCCGGGCGCGGCGGCAGATGGCGCAGGCGCGGGAGCATCCCCTCGTCCTCCAGCACCCGCAGAATGCGCTCCAACCGGTCCGCGCTCTCCGGGTGCGTCGGCTGATTGTGTTCCAGGTAGAGCGGGTCGTAGACGTAGGCTGTGGTCATAGGGCCTCCTCTCAATCTTGTCGCGGGACGGAGCATAACACAGGAGCCCGCCGCTGTCAACCGGCCCGGCGTTCGGTGAGCACCGTGATCGCCAGCATTATCACCGCCACTCCGACCAGGAACGGCCAGAGCGTCGGCCAGCCCTTCACCACCATCGCCGCCAGGCGGGGCGTGGGGGTCAGCGTCGGGGTCGCCGTCGGTGTGGCCGACGGAGTGACGGTCGGCGTGGCGGTCGGCGTCGCGGTGGGGGTGTGGGTCGGGGTCGCCGTCGGCGTCCGGCTGGGCGTGACGGTCGGCGTGTCCGTCGGGGTCGCCGTCGGGGTGTCCGTCGGCGTGGGAGAAGGCGGCCGGGTGGCCGTCGGGGATAGGACGGTCGTCGCCGTCGGCGGTGGCGTCATCTCCGCCGCCGTCACCGTCGCTGCCGAAGGCGGCGCGGCGGCCTCCGCTCCCGCCTCCTCCACCAGCAAGTAAGTCGGCCCGCCGATGATGCAGCCGCGGCTGTCGGCGCAGCGGGCGCCGGGCAGCGCGATGGCATAGCGACCGTCCACCGGCGTGACCACCTGCTCCGCGCCGTGCTGGTCTATCAGCCGCCCCGTGGCGGCCAGCGCCGGCAGCGAGACGGTCACGTCCGCCTGAGTGCGGGCCCAGAGCACGCGGGTAGTCGCGGCCCCGCGGTTCAGGGTGACGACGGTGTAGAGCGTGTGCCGGTCTTCGGCGGCGGAGATGGTCCCGGCGTAGTGGGTCGTGATCAACCGGTAGGCGTCGTAGGCCGGGCGGCGGCTGTGGTCCGGGCGCAGCAGGCCGAAGGGCTCGAACCCCGGCGGGAGGTCGTTATCCAGCCACTTGTAGACGGCGATCCGCTCCGCGCCGGAACTCAAGGCCAGGGCGAACGCCTGCAACAGGAATCCGGCCTGCTCGTCGAGGCTGATTTCGTAATTGGCCGCCGCCATCGGCCACTGGGGATCGTCGTTCGGCGGCGCGTTCGTCTCGTCCAGCCAGATCGGTTTCTGGAGCCCGAAGTCCGCCAGCGTGCGGCGCGTCTCCTGGAAAATCTGGGGGATAGTCTCCGGGCGGAAGTAGATGTGCAGCGAGACCACGTCGAAGTAGTAGCCGTGCTCCGGCGCGGTCGGGTCCTGCACGGCGACGGTCAGGAAGCGGCGCAGGTAGTCTGGGTCGTGCCAGCGGGTCAGACCGGCCAGGTGAATGACCGCGTTCGGGTCCACCTCGTGGGCGGCCAGGTAGGCCACTTTGAGCAGGCGGTAGTAATCCTCGACCGAGCCGCACCACTCCGAGCCGTAAGTCCCCGGGGCGATGTCCGGCTCGTTCCAAATCACCCAGTGGCTGATGCGCCCGTAGTAGATTTGGACGACGCGCCGGACGAACCGCGCCCACAGGTTGTTGGGGTCCTCGATGGGGAGGTCGAGCCCCCTGGGGACGCCGCAGCCGGGCAGGCCGTCGGTCGCCCAGGCGGGGGTGTGCTTCAGGACGGCCACCACCTCGCGCCCGACGGCAGCGGCCTGATTGAGCCACTCGTCCGGCACGTGATAGCCGTTCCAGTCGTCGGGGCCGTTGGGCTGGAGTTCCGACCAGTAGAAGAGAATCCGCTCCCAGCCGACTCCGGCTTCGGCGGCGGCGACGGGGTCGCGGAACGCCTCGACCGCCCCGAAACGGCGGTCGGGCGGGGGGGACTGGGCTCCGACGGTGGAGACGAGCAGCAACAGGAGCAACAGGGCCGCTATCCGGCGGTTCATTCGGCTGCGAGTATCTCCGCCTGATACCATTCCCAAAGCCGACGCAGCCCCTCGCCGACCGTCACTTGCGGGTCGTACCCCAGGAAGTCGCGGGCTTTGGTGATGTCGGCGTAGGTGATGGGGGGCTCG
>JALWUZ010000700.1 GCA_027079895.1 Anaerolineae bacterium | reverse complement strand
TCGCACCACACCGTCACACCGCATCCGACGGCCACTCCCCACTACACCGAGACTCCGCACCCGACCGCTACTCCCCACTTCACCGAGACCCCACATCCCACAGCCACTCCTCACTACACCGAGACGCCGCATCCGACCGCCACCCCTCACTTCACCGAGACCCCACACCCCACCGCCACTCCCCACTACACCGAGACGCCGCATCCGACTATGACTCCGCGCTACACCATCACGCCGCATCCCACCACTACCCGCACCGGCACTCCTCATCCCACGACCACCGGCACCCCCCATTCCCGCACGCCGCACCCGACCGGAACGCCTTATTCCCGCACGCCGCACCCGACCAGAACGCCTCACTACAACAGTTCGACTCCTTGACGCCTGGCAAAAAGTGTAACCTTTTGCGCCCGTCTCCGTTATATAAGACAGTTCAACCAAAATATCTCAGGAGGTAAGGAACATGAAAAGAACCATCTTCCCTGTATTTCTCGCTCTCGTGCTGCTCGCGGCTGTCGTCTCGCCAGCCGCCGCGCATCGCGGCCAGAACCGGCTGGTCGGTGAGATTACCGGCCTGGACGCCGCTGCCGGGACGATCGCTGTTCAGCCTCGCTACGGCGACCCGGCTACGGTGCAGACTGACTCCGATACCGAGTTCTACCGCAAGGTCTGCCACGGCGGCCTGGAAGCCATCACTTTCGCCGACCTCCTCGTCGGCGACCAGATCAAGGCGGTCGGCTCCTGGGGCGACGACGGCGACTTCAACGCTTCCCAGGTGATCGCGCTGACCTGCACCCCGCCGCGGAACGACGACCACATCTCCGGCGTCATCTCCGCCATCGGCTCCGGCGACGGCTCGAACCTCATCGGCACCCTGACCGTCCAATCCCGCGATGGTGACGTGCAGGTGCAGGTCTTCGCCGACACCCAACTTTATCGCCGCATCCACCACGGCAATCTGGAGGAGATTACCTTCGACGACTTGGCGGTCGGGGATCACGTCAACGTCCAGGGGGCCTGGAACGGCGCTCTGTTCGACGCCAGTCAGGTCATCGTTATGTCCTCCGGCGGCTCCGGCTCCCCGCCGCCGCACGAGCAACACGTCACGGGCGACATCACCGCGTTGGACTCCGGCGCGGGCACGATCGAAATCCAGTCTCGACACGGCGGCGACTCCGTCCTGATTCAGACCTTCGCCGACACCGAGTTCTACCGCAAGTCGTCGGGCGGCGGGATGGAGGAGATCACCTTCGACGACCTGGAGATTGGAGACCAGATCAAGGCCTTCGGTTCGTGGAACGACGCGGTGTTCGAGGCCAGTCGGGTAATCGTGACCTCGCACCATCAGGAGCCGCCCAGCGGCCTCGACCTCCCGCCCGCTATGCCGCCGGCGCCGAAGTTCCCCATCGCGCGGCCTCACATCTCACTGCCTCACCGGTAACGAATCACCGGTCGAAAATACAGCCGCCGACGCACGCCCCGTTCGCTGTGTGCGTCGGCGGTTCACATTGAGAGGTGCCAATGAAATCCCTACCCATCTACCTGCTAGTACTGCTGGCCATCCTGGCCCTCACCGCCTGGATGACGCCCCACAGTCAGGCCCAGGACGGCACGCTCCACGTCTGCCCCGCCGGGCCGCCGACCTGTGACTACGCCACCATCCAGGCCGCCGTGGACGCTGCCGCTCCCGGCAGCGTCATCAAAATCGCCGCCGGCAACTACGGCGACCGCCACGCCCGCCCGTCTCCGTCCGGCTACACCGGCCCGTCGGTAGTGACCCAGGTGGTCTACATCACCAAGACGGTGTCCCTGCTGGGCGGCTACACCACCACCGACTGGGCTCACGCCGACCCGACCGCCAATCCCACCACGTTGGACGCCGGGAACGCCGGGCGCGTCATCCTCATCGCCGGGGAGATTACCCCCACCATCGCCGGCCTGCATCTGACCGGCGGTGACGCCTCCAACCTGGGCGGCACGTCCTGGAGCGACGCCGGCGGAGGGGTGTACGTCCTGTCGGCCACCGTCACCATCAGCGGGTGCGAGATCTACGGCAACCGCGCCAGCGGCGACGGGTTCGGCGCCGGCGGCGGTCTCTATCTGGAACGCAGCCCGGCCATCGTTCGCGGCAACGCCATCCACGACAACGTCGCCAGCGCGGTCAGCGAGGGGTACGGCGGCGGCCTCGAAGTGGCGGGCGGGCCTCTCCTGATCGTCGGGAACGACATCTACTCCAACGTCGCCAGCGCAGCCGATTGGGGGTACGGCGGCGGGCTGGAGATAGTCGCCATCACCGCCACCATCAGCGGCAACGACATCCACGATAACATCGCCAGCACCGGCGACCGCGGCTACGGCGGCGGGCTGAACATCGTCGGGAGCAGCGGCACGTTGCTCCTGAACACCATCGCCCTGCGGGATAACCTCATCCACGACAACACCGCCAGCACCGGCTACGACGGCTACGGCGGCGGGGCGGCCCTGGACCATAGCGCGGCGGTGCTGACCGGGAACCGCATCCAGAACAACACCGCCAGCACCGCCGATTGGGGGTACGGCGGCGGGTTGGAACTGTACATCAGCCCCATCACCCTGCGGGGCAACCTCATCGCGGGGAACGTCGCCAGCACCGTCGGCTGGGGCTCCGGCGGCGGCCTCGACCTGTGGGGCAGTGACCTCACCGGCTACAACGACGCCGTCATCGGCAATCAGGCCGAGCGCGGGGGGAGCGGGCTCTACGTCGCCGGCAGCGACCCGACGCTGCTCCACCTGACCATCGCCTCCAACACCGGCGGCGACGGCAGCGGGCTCCACGTCACCGGCTACTCCGGCCACAACTCCGCCGTCACGCTGACCAACCTCATCCTGGCCCACCAGACCGTCGCCGTCACGGTCACGGCCGGCAGCGGCGTCGCCCTCGACGGCGTGCTCTGGTACGCCAACGGCGCCGACACCGGCGGGGCGGGCCGCATCCAGGTGACTCACGCTCACACCGGCGACCCGGCCTTCGCCGCCGACGGCTATCACATCACCGCCTCCTCGGAGGCGATAGACCGGGGGGTGAGCACCTCCGTATCCGACGACATAGACGGCCAGCCCCGGCCCGTCGGCGACGGGCCGGACTTGGGCGCCGACGAGTGGCGGCCCTCCTGCACGGCCTTGTCGGGCGTGACGCTCGCCGGAGCGGACGCCGGCCTCGTCGGGCAGCAACTGACCTTCACCGCCACCGTCGCCCCGGCGGACGCCTCCACCCCGATCACCTACACCTGGCAGATCTCGCGGCAGGTGGTAGCCACCCACACCGCCGGGCTGAGCGACTACTTCAGCCACACCTGGGCGGCCACCGGCACTTACACCCTCACCGTCACGGCGGCCAACTGCGGGGCGTCGCTCGCCGCGCAGCACGTCGTCACCATCGCCGCGCCGCCGCCCCCTCCCCAGGTGGACTTCGTCGCCCGCCCACTGACCGGCTCCGCCCCGCTGCCCGCCTCCTCCCCCTCCACCGTGACCGGGACCGC
>JALWUZ010000699.1 GCA_027079895.1 Anaerolineae bacterium | reverse complement strand
CTCCTTCGATGTCGGCAACCGCGACGTGGGCGGCCTCCTGGAAGGGGTCAGCGGGCTCGTCCCGGTGCTCAACAACTCCGCCCAGTACGGCGGCGGGGTCTACATCGAAAGCGGCAACCCGGTCATCGCCGGCATCGCCCTGCTCTACAACGTCGCCAGCGAGGACGGCGGCGGCTTCTACATCAACGGCGGCCGGCCGACCATCGCCGGCGGGCTGGTGCGGGAGAATCGGGCCACCGGTCGGGGCGGCGGCTTCTTCCTCGGCGATAGTCCGGCCCGCATCGCCGCCGTCTCCGTCTACTCCAACACCGCCGCCACCGGCGCGGGCTTCTTCCTCGACGGGCCGTTCTCCTTCAACCCTCTCAACGTCCCCGTCATCGCCAACAACTACATCCGCCACAACCACACCACCTCCGGCGACGGGGGCGCGTTCTACTTCAACGAGACCATCGCCGGGCTGGTCAACAACATCGTCGCCGACAACGTCATCCCCATCGGGCAGGAGGGGGCGGCGATGTACCTGTTCGCCTCCTCGCCGGTGTTCTACCACAACACCGTCGCCAACAATCAGGGGCACAGCGGGATCTACGTCACCCACAAGCCGGCCCAGACGACCTGGCCGCCGACGCCCCCCGTCCCCAGTTACCCGGCGTTCACCAACACGATCATCGTCAGCCAGACGGAGACCGCGCTGTACGTGGACACGACCGGCCTCCCCGCGCCGTTGGAGAACTCCGTCTCGCTCTACGGCACGCTCTGGTACGCCAACGGGAGCGACACCGGCGGCAGCGGCTCCATCGCCCACTCGACCGATGTCTACGGCGACCCGCGCTTCGTCTGCACCGGCGACCTGCCCAACTGCCTGCGCCCCTACCACATTATGACCGGCTCGCTGGCGATGGATGCCGGGGTGCCGGTGGGCCTCTCCTTCTCCGACGACAACCTCTTCGTGGACATTGACTTCCAACTCCGTCCCTCCGGCGAGGGATACGACATCGGCGCGGACGAGGTAGTCAGCGAATCGTTCTCCGTCTGGCTCGTCCCGCCGGCCTCTTTCCTGCGCGTCAGGCCGGGGGAGGTCGCTACCCACGTCCACAAACTGATGAACACCGGCTTGCAGACCGATGTCTACACGCTGAACGTGCGCACCACCGCCGGCTGGTCGCAACTGGTGGGCGATACCGTCATCACTCTGAGCCCGCAGACCAGCCGCACGGTCGCGGTGCGCGTGACCGTCCCGGAGACGGCCACCAATCGGATGCGGGACACCGCCTTCGTCACCGCCACCTCCCGCTCCGACCCGACCAAGATGGGTGTCGCCGTTGACGTGGCCGAGGTCGTCACCACCTCCGCTCCCTCGACTGACCTCGCGGTGAGCAAGCGGGCCGACGTGGCCGTCATCCCCGGCGGGGAGCCGGTGCGGTTCACCGTCATCGTCACCAACACCGGGCCGCTCACCGGCAGCCTGGTCGTCACCCTGACCGATACGGCGGTGCCGACGGTGGCCGTCGGCGGGTGGAGGCTGCCGCCCGGCTGTTCCCAGGCGGCGGGGTTGGCGTCCGTCGTCTGCACGCGGACGCTGGCCGGTGGGAGCGTCCCGGCCACGACGAGCCTGTCCCTGGTCATCACCACCACCGACGCCTTCTCCGGGCCGCTGGCGAACCTGGTGCAGGTCGCGGCGGCGGGGGTCCAGGACACCAATCCGCTCAACGACTACTCGCTGGCGACGGTGCGGCTGACCACGACGACCTGTATATCGGTCTCCGAAGTGACGATCAGCGGCCCGACGGCCGGGTACACCGGCACGCGGATTCCGTTCGCCGCTCACGTGAATGTGAACGCGAGCCGTCCCGTCACCTTCACGTGGCGACCGCAGCCGCCCCACAGCCTGCTCCTGCCGGGCGTTTCCGTCGTCACCTACACCTGGGACACGCCGGGCGTCAAGACCATCACTGTGACGGCGGAGAACTGCGGCGGGGCCCAGGCGACCGCCGTCCACACCATCACCATCTACGGCACGGAGACTCCCCTCGCCGACCTGTCGGTGAGCAAGCGGGCGAACGTGACGACCACTCAGGCTGGTGGGCCGGTGCAGTACACCATCGTGTTCACCAAGTCCGGTGCGCTGAGCAATACCCTGACAGTGACGCTGACCGACACCCTCGTGCCCACCAACGCCTTTTCGCTGCTCCGCTGGCCGCCTAACTGCACCGGCACCGTCAGCAGTGGGCAGTTCGCCTGCCACTGGAGCCTGCCGCCGTCCAGCCTGACGCTCACCCATGCTTTCACCGTCACCCTGACCACCACCGAGGTGTTCAGCGGCCTGCTGGACAACCGGGTGGTCGTTAACGGGGATGTCCTCGACCCGCTGCCGACCAACAACACCGCCCTCGCCACCGTGCGCGTGCAGACGGAGGCTCCGCCGCGATGGAGCGTTTATCTGCCGCTGGTGCTGCGGGAGGACTGAGCACCCACGACCGCATCCTCCCGCCGGCTCCGGGTCTGCGGGAGGATGCGGGGACTGCGTCGTCGCTATTGTGACCCAGTGCGTTATTAACTAACAAACCCTCGAATTTCTACTGAAGCGACTCACAAGGAGTAGAGCAATGGATATGAAATCTGCCATCCCTGCCTTACTGAGGCGGCATGCGTTTATCGTTTTTGTTGCATTAGCGGTCTTGATTAGTTGGTTTCCTTGGTACACTACTGGAACGGGTTTTTTCGTCTTTGGCCCGTCCATTGCGGGGCTTATCGTCATTGCCATGACCAGCGGAAAAGAAGGAATGCGCGATGTGGGACAACGCTCCCTGCGCTGGCGCGTGGGTTTACGGTGGTGGGCAGTCGCCCTGTTTTTCACCGGTCTCATCCTGCTTTTCTCTATCGCCATCAATACAATTTTTCTAGGGGGCGATATCCCAAGTTTTGCCTTCTTCAGGCAAGAATGGTATTTAATACCAACGGTTTTCCTCATCACCATGATTGGGGGGCCACTGGGAGAAGAATTTGGTTGGCGTGGATTTGCATTGCCAAACCTGCAACGCAAATGGGGGCCAATGATTGCCAGCATCATCATCGGTACTGTGTGGGCGCTATGGCATCTCCCCCTCTTTTTTCAACCAGACACCATCCATGCGCAGATAGGTATAAAATTCCTGCCTGTCTACATAATCGGGGAGATCGTTCTTGCGACTATTATGACGTGGGTATACAACAATACGGGGGGCAGCCTGCTGGTTGGCGGAATCATTTTGCACAACGCGGATAATTTCTGGGCGACCGCCTTGCTCACCAATGATACCGTAGCCACCGTTCAGAGCGGAGAACAATCTCAACTCGATATGCAACTTTATGTTCTATCGGCTGTTGTTGGGATGCTGGTGGTACTCATTCTCGCTATGGCCACTAAGTGGAAACTCGGTTTTTCAGAAGAAGGCAAGGTAGAAGAATGATTGGTGTGGGGGTGTGATTGTTCGTTGAGGGGGTTGGGAGGGGCGACACGTTGGTCGCCCCCTACATCC
>JALWUZ010000698.1 GCA_027079895.1 Anaerolineae bacterium | reverse complement strand
CCCCAACCCCTACCCATTCGGCCTCCTTCTACGCGGCTCAGGCGGATGAGTTCTACTTGCAGGGCGACCTCACCGCCTCGATTCTCGCCTACGAGCGGGCGATCGCTCTGACCCCCGACGATGTGCGGCTCTACATCCCCCAGGCCCGCTTGCTGATTATCCGCTGGCGGCTGTTGGAGGCCATCTACCGCGCCCGGCAGGCCACCCAGATGGCTCCCCAGAACGCCCGCGCCTGGGCAATCCTCGGCATGGCCTACGACTGGAACGGGGACATCGAGCGGGCCATCGAGACCTGCCAGAAGGCCATCGAACTGGATCCCACCTACGCCGAAGGGTACGCCTATCTGGCCGAAGCCTACGCTGACGCCGGCCGCTGGGCCGAGGCGACCGAGACCATCGCCCTGGCCCTCAAACTGGACGAGCGCAGCGTGGACGCCTACCGCGACTACGGCTACGTCCTCGAGGTGCAGGGGGATTACTGGGAGGCAATCGAGGCTTACCAGAAGGCGTTGGAGATTCATCCCAACCTGGCCTATCTGCACGTCGCCGTCGGCAAGAACCGGCTGGCCCTGGGGGATTTCGACGGAGCCGTCGCCGACTACGAGCGGGCGATCGCCATTGACCCCGACGACGCCGAGGCGTACTATCGGCTGGGCCGCGCTTACTACGACGCCGGAGAGTTCGAGAAGGCCGCCTCGTATCTCTCGCAGGCGATTGACGTTGACCCCCAATTCGGCCCGGCCTTCGGCTACCTGGCCTTCACTTACTGGGCGCGGCGCAACTACGAGGAGGCGATCGTGGACTTGGAGGCGGCCATCCGCGCCGACTGCGCCGCCACCCGCCGCCGGGCGCGGGAGTTCTACGTCACGGTGGAGGAGCGCGGGGCGGAGGTCACCGCTCCCTCCGACGAGGTGGTGCTGAGCGGCGAGTTCCTCCCCGTCGTCACCGCCACCACCACCATCTCACCGACGGGGGGCGCGTTGTGGAACACGCTCCAGGCCCGCCTGACGCCGCAGAAGAGCGATTCCGCCTGGGGCGGGGCCGGCGGGGTCATCACCCTGCACGCTGACAGCGGACGGTACACTCTGCGGCTGGCCGGACTGCCCCGTCCGCCGGCCGGCAAGATGTACGTCGGCTGGTTCGACGGTCTCCACACCCTCGCCGGCGACCCGTTCAGCACCGGACGGCTCGATGTCCAGGCCGATGGGAGTCTGGAGGCGCAGTTGGAGACCGGCTGGGTCTCCGGGCCGCGTATCGAGTATTTCTACACTCTGGGGCTGGCCTACTTCTACCTGGCCCAGTGCGACAAGTCCTACCCTCTGTTCGACGCCGCTTTGCAGATTGACCCGGAGGAGCCTAACGCGCTGGAAGGGATCCGTCTGTGCCGACAGGCGGAGTGAGAGGAGGTGTGAGATGCTCAAGTTTCCGTATGGCATCAGCGACTTCTATCAAGTTGTCACGGAAGGGTATTGGTACGTGGACCGGACGGAGTACATCCGTGCTGTGGAGGAAATAGGCAAGGTGTTGCTATTCCTCCGTCCGCGACGGTTTGGCAAGTCGCTGTGGCTTTCGACGTTGGAGAACTACTACGACGTAGCGAAGGCGGACGAGTTCGAGCGGTTGTTCGGCCACCTCGCCATCGGGCGGAACCCCACGCCGTTGCACAACAAGTATCTGATTATGCGGTGGAACTTTTCGGCCGTGGACCCAAGCGGTAGTCACGAGGAGATCAAGAAATCGTTGTTCAACCACGTCAACGACTGCATCCGGCGGTTCGCGGCCCGCTACCGGGGGTTGCTCCCTGACGAAATCGTCATCAGCGAAGACGCTCTGAGTTCACTGCAATCGCTCCTCACTGCGGTGCAACTTTCCCCCTACCGTCTCTACCTGCTGATAGATGAGTACGACAACTTCGCCAACGAGGTGATGACCGCCAGCACGGAGCGATACGAGGCCCTGGTGCGGGGCGAGGGGGTGCTGAAGACGGTACTCAAGGCGGTCAAGGACGGGGCGAGTGGTCTGGGCATTGACCGTATCTTCATCACCGGCGTCTCCCCCGTCGTGATGAGCGATGTCACCTCCGGCTTCAACATCGCCAAAGACATCTTCCTGCGCCGTCCATTCAACAACCTGTGCGGTTTCATGGAGAAGGAAGTGGAGGCAACAGTGCAACAAGTGGTGCGCGAGTGCGGCTATCCCCCCGAAGAAGGGGCGCAGGCAATGGAGTTGATACGCACCTTCTATAACGGCTATCGCTTCCACTACACCGCCCAGGAGGCGGTCTACAACCCCACTCTGGTACTCTACTTCCTGGACTATTTCCAGGAGGAATGCGCCTCCCCGGAGGAGATGCTGGACTCGAACTTGGAGATGGACCGGAACAAACTGGAGTACGCCTCCAGGTTGCCCCACGGGAAACAACTGATCGTAGACGCCCTGGGAGAAGAAGCAACGGTCAGCGTGCGGCGGTTGTCGCAACGGTTTGGGGTGAAACGGATGTTGCTCGCTAAGAAGGATATGTCGTTTGCGGCCTCATTGTTGTACTACCTGGGAGTGCTGACGCTGGGAGGGCGCACCCCGTCGGGGCGGTACACCTTGCGGATACCGAACCTGGTGGTGCGGGGGCTGTACGCCGACCAGATGCGGGAGATGCTGCTGCCCGACGTGACGCGGGACGACGTGGAGGCGGTGGCGGAAGTGCTCTACACCACCGGCGACATCGGCCCCTTGTGCGAGTTCGTGGAGGAGAAGTACTTCCCGGTCTTCAGCAACCGGGACTATCGCTGGGCGAACGAGTTGACGGTCAAGACGGCGTTCCTGAGCCTCCTGTTCAACGACATCCTGTACATCATGGATTCGGAGCCGGAGGTCGGGCGCGGGTACGCCGACTTAGTGATGATCATCCGCCCCGATATGCGCCGCTTCGAGGTGCTGGACATCCTGATCGAGTTCAAGTACCTGTCCCTGGACGAGGTGGGGCTGACCGGAGAAGGAGTGCGGGGAATGAGCCGTGAGGAGTTGCGCTCACTCCCGCAGGTGGAGGAGAAACTGGCCCAGGCACGGACGCAATTGGGGAAGTACCGCCCGCTGTTGGAGGCCAAGTACGGCGACCTCCTGCGGCTACACACCTATGCCGTCGTCTCCCTGGGCTTCGACCGGTTGGTGTGGGAGGAGGTGTGAGATGTTCAAGTTTCCGTATGGCATCAGCGATTTCTACAAGATCGTCACTGAAGGGTACTGGTACGTGGACCGGACAGAGTACATTCGTGACGTGGAAGAAATTGGCCCCGTGTTGCTGTTTCTCCGTCCCCGACGGTTTGGCAAGTCGCTGTGGCTCTCGACGTTGGAGAACTACTACGACGTAGCGAAGGCGGACGAGTTCGAGCGACTCTTCGGCCACCTTGCCATCGGACAGAACCCCACACCGTTGCACAACAAGTACCTGATTATGCGCTGGAACTTCTCGGCGGTCAACCCACAGGGTGATGCAGAGGCCATTACCGCTGCCTTGTACGACCATCTCGATGCA
>JALWUZ010000697.1 GCA_027079895.1 Anaerolineae bacterium | reverse complement strand
GCAACTCCTGATACAACTCCGGATCCTTCTCCTGCCGATATTTCGCCACATACCGCAGAAAGCCGGCCTGATTGGTGATTTTGCCCCGCGCGAACGCCAGCGCCAAATCCAGACCGCGCCGGTCCGTGTAGGCCAACAACTGCTCCCGGCGCGTCAACACCGTCCCCGTCAGACCGGCGGAGTAGAGCGCGGCATACGGCCTCCCCAGTTTGTCCACGAAGTAGATCGGAATCCCCGCCGTGCAACACGCCCGAATCGCGTCCGCCGACAGGCTGATTCCGTCCCCCGTCACCACCACCTGCTCCAAATGCAACAACGGCGCCTCGGCCAGCCGCTCCTTATCCTTCGTCACCCGCAGACGCCCGCTGTGCTTCCCGATGAACGCCCCATATTGCTCGACGATCAAATCTTTCACCACAGGCATCGTGACCTCCATCACCACACGAGCCGATACATCCCGTTCCCCTTCACGGCGTCCTTCCCCACTTGGACGAACTGTCCCCAGACCAGCCACACCGCGAACGGCGACCAATCCTCGGCCTCCAGCACCACCTCTCCCAGCAGTCCCGAAGTGGGGGAATCGGCCCGGCGGCGCGTCGAATAACTGCGCAACTCCTCCCACCGCAGCCGATTCTCCACCACCCGCACCTCGTCCGCCGCCGCGATCAACCCCTTGGGGTCGTCGAACCGCAACGGCGTTTCGGAGAAATCCCGGCTCAGCGCCTCCAACCGCTCCATCAGCCGTTGGAACAGGGGCCGGAAGCGAAACTCCTCCGGCTTCACCAACCTCCCCTGCGCCACCAACCGCGTCGGCGTCAAAAACCGCACCCCCAACCTGCCACCTGCCCCCTCGCCACCTGCAAACCTGCCACTTGCAAACTTGCCACTTGCAAACTTGCTCACCTGCGCATGCGTAATCGGCACATCCGGCACCTGCACCAGACGCTCCCTCGCGCTCAACACCGACTGCCGTTCACCGGTCAGCGGATTCTCCGCCCACACCTCCCGCACGGCCAGCCGACCGCGTCGCCATCGTCCATCGTCCTGCTGCGTCTTGCGACCGAGGCCGCCGCGCTCGAACTCATGCACCGCCAGCACCACATACGGGAACAGTTGCAACGCCTGGGCGAACAAGGTCAGCCCGAACTCGAACCGCTCCCCAGGATGGTAGCGGAACACGATCCGACCGTCGGGCAGCGTCGCCGGATGTCCGCCCCGGCCCGGCAGCGGCGGCTGCACCGTGTACGGACGGGGCACGTTGCGCCCGCGCCCGCTCTGTGGATTCAGTGTACTGACCAGGGTGGCGACCGGGCAAGTCGTCGCCAGCGGGCAGACCTCGCACTCCCGCGCCTGCCGATTGCCGCAGAACCGATTGCGCAGCGCGTGGAACAACGCCCCTCGAATCGCCGACCCCTGGTGCTCGTTCAACTCGATTGTGGACTGCGCCTCGGCGACGAAACGCAGCCGGTGAGCGGTGAAATCGTCCATTCGGCCCTCCTCTCTCCGGCAGACGTGGCCCGGAGCCCCATTGAGACATGCCTTCCGCGCACGGACGAATAGCACGAACACCGCCATTCGTGCCATTCGCATCCGACGCGCCGCCGGCCGTCGCCCTGACTACTCCCGCGCGTACAGGGTAAATCCCCGGCTGAACCGCACCGGACGGTGGGGCAGGACGACGTGATGAAACACGCGCTCCTTGCCCGCCGTCATCCTCTTGCTGCTGTACACATTCACCTGCTCGAAGGTCAATCGCGGGCCGCAGTCGTCCACCATCTGCAACGTCCCCAGCGGGAACGAACCGTTGACCCCCTCCGTCAACACCGTGAACCCGGCGGGCAACTCCGCCCACTCCTCCGGTGGACGGAGCAACTGGATGAACCCGCCGCGCTTGCCCAGGTAGTTGACCTGCTCCAACACCGGCGCGATCACCTCCCGCGTCAGCCCCTGGAAAGCCAGCGACAACGGCCCGCCGAACTGGACGTACTCGCGGAAGCCGATCGTCCGCTGGAACGGCCATTGCCGATTGGCCACCGCGCGGGCGATAGCCGCCTGTTTCTCGCTGGCCTTAGTCTTGACCTCCTTCTTCCGCAGGATGCGGACGAAGGTGTTGTTGACCAGCACATAACGCGGCAGCCGCACGGCCACCCGCAGGTCGCGGATGGAGGGGAACAACTCCCGGCCGCGGGCCAGCCCCTGCGTGCGAATCGCCGCGTCCAGGAGGGCCATCTTGACCGCGAACGGCGTGGGCACGATGAGCGACTTGCCGCCCGACGAGGTAGCCGTGTACGGTCGCAGGCTGAAGAACGACGTGGGCTGATATTCGGCTATCGTCCACATAGCCAACCCCTTTCGGCCCTAGACGGCTACGGTGAACGGAGCGCCGGCATCAATCAGCCCTTGCATGACCTCGGCAAACTCGCCCAGCGTGGCGAAGCGGGCCACCGTCACCGCCCCAGGGTGCAGTTTGTTGAGCACTTCCGCCACGTGAGCAATGTCATCCAGATAGTTCGGGTTCAGGGGGCTGACGGTCGGAGCGGGCAACACCTGGGTAGTATACGTCACCACCCCCTCGAAGGCGACGATGTGCGGCAACTGCGCCGCCCGCATCGCCCCCGCCGGCTGCACGAACGTATAGAGCACGCTCTCCAACAACGCCTTGTAGCGAGCCAGACGCGCCCCCTCGTCCAGCGCGTACCGGCGGCTGATGTCGTTGAACCCGATGCGGCTGACCTCGTAGTGGCTGACCACAGCGTAGACGCCCGACGAGGCCGGGCGATGGAACGGCGTCTGCCCCAGATTGGCCTTACGCGCTTCCTCGTCGGCTGCTGCGGCCGCCCGCGCCGCTTCACCACCCGAAGCGTATTTGACGTGGAAATAGGAATCGGTCTTGGTCACTTCGGGCACGCCGACCACCCAGCCGAACTCGACCACCGACTTGCGCGGCGTGGAACGGTCGGCGGTGATCAGGTTCCCCTCGATGTCGTCCAGGGCGCACCGCTCCAGCATCAGGTCAATCGCCTCGGCGTCGCTCTTGCCCTTGATCTGGGCGATGTACTCCTCATCGGCACTGATGCGGTTGGCGTCGAAGACCCGACACGCAGCGCACAGCGGCAGGTCGCGGTCGCGGGCGATGTGGTACAAATGCTCCGCCTGGATGTGCTTGAGCATGTCGCCGCTGATGGCGTTGACGTTGTAGAGTTTGCCATCGGCGGCCACGATGTCCACCATCCGGGTCTGGATCTGCGTTCCCTCGCTCCCCTCGTTGTTCAGACTATGCATATCGAGGGTAGCGCGAGCGCACACGGAAAGGGAATACACTGGCTTGGTCATTTTTGCTCCTCCTTAATTTTT
Source organism: Anaerolineae bacterium (assembly GCA_027079895.1). Classification (GTDB taxonomy): domain Bacteria; phylum Chloroflexota; class Anaerolineae; order B4-G1; family B4-G1; genus JALWUZ01. Next base: position 187 of record JALWUZ010000697.1, on the reverse strand, counting down.
GTTTGTCTGTGGCGAACGGCAGCGGCCCTGTCAGCAGCGGGTACCACAGGCAGCGGATAAATCCGCCGCCTGGGTTTGGGCCCCCCGGCCATCGGCAGCGGATGAATCCGTCGTCTGGGTTCGGGGCCCCCGGCCACCGGCAGCGGATGAATCCGCCGCCTGGGTTCGAGGCCCCCGCCCCCGGCAG
>JALWUZ010000696.1 GCA_027079895.1 Anaerolineae bacterium | reverse complement strand
GCGCGGGCGACGGGGAGACCGGTACGCACCCGGCCAGCAGGCCGGCGACGGTGAGCCCCAGGCCCTTGAGGAAGTCCCGGCGGGAGAGCATCGGGGGCGCAACCGGCCTGTCCATCTGATTCCCCCTCCGTGTCGGGGTCAGTCGCCGACGGTTTTCATCTGCTCGATGGCGGCGGCGATGAAGGCTCTGAACAAGGGATGCGGGTGAGTCGGGCGGGATTTGAATTCAGGATGGAACTGGCTGCCGAGCATGAAGGGGTGGTCGCTCAACTCCGCAATCTCCACCAGCCGCCGGTCAGGGGAGAGCCCGCTGAAGATCATCCCGGCTCCGGCCAGCACGTCCCGGTAGGCGTTGTTGACCTCGAAGCGGTGGCGGTGACGTTCCTCCACCTCCGGCACGCCGTAAGCGGCGGCGGCCTTCGTCCCCTCCACCAGGCGGCAGGGGTAGAGTCCCAGGCGCATCGTGCCGCCAAGCCCGGAGATTCCCTTCTGTTCGGCCATCAGGTCTATGACGGGGCACTGAGTGCGCGGGTCGAACTCGGTGCTGTTCGGCTCATCGCTGTGGAGCGCATAGCGGGCCAGTTCGATGATCATCACCTGGAGCCCCAGGCAGAGCCCCAGGTAGGGGACTTTGTGCTCTCGCGCCCAGCGGGCGGTGGCGATTTTCCCTTCGATGCCCCGCTCCCCGAAGCCGCCGGGCACGACGATTCCGGCTACCTCCTCCAATCTCTCCCAGTCGCGCCCGCGTTCCAGGGATTCGGAACTGATGTAGCGGATGTCAACATCCCAGCCGTGGGAGAGGGCGGCGTGGTACAACGCCTCCCGCACGCTGATGTAGGCGTCGTGCAGTTCGACGTACTTCCCGACGATGGCGATCGGCAGGGCCTGTTTGGGGGTGCGAATGCGCTCCACCAGGTCGCGCCACTCGCTCAGGTCGGGGGGATGTACCTCCAATCCCAGCCGTTCGACGATGTAGTCCCCCAGCCCGGCGTCCTCCAGGATGAGGGGGATTTCGTACAGGATGGGGGTTGTCACCAGGGGAATCACCGCCCGCCGCTCGACATCGCAGAAAAGGGCGATCTTGTCGCCCAACTCATCGTCCACCGGATAGTCGGCGCGGGCGACGATCACGTCGGGCTGTATTCCGGCGGAGCGCAGGGCCCGGACGCTGTGCTGAGTGGGCTTGGTCTTCAGTTCCCCGGTCGCCCCGACGTAGGGGAGGAAGGTGACGTGGATGTAGAGGGTGTGCTCCGGGCCGATGTCGCGGCGCATTTGACGCAACGCTTCCAGGTAGGGCTCCCCCTCGATGTCGCCGACGGTGCCGCCCACCTCGACGATGACCACCTCGGCCTCGCTCTGCTCGCCGACGAGGGCGATGCGCCGCTTGATCTCGTTGGTGACGTGGGGGATGACCTGGATGGTGCCGCCGAGGAAGTCGCCGCGCCGCTCGCGGGCGATGATCTCGGCGTAGACCTGGCCAGTGGTGACGTTGCTGGCGCGGGTGAGGTTCTCGTCAATAAACCGCTCGTAATGCCCCAGGTCGAGGTCGGTCTCCGCGCCGTCGTCGGTGACGAAAACCTCTCCGTGCTGGTAGGGGGACATGGTGCCGGGGTCAACGTTGATGTAGGGATCCAGTTTTTGGATGGAGACGCGCACCCCCCGCGCCTTGAGGATTCGCCCGACAGAGGCCGCCGTCACCCCCTTGCCGACGCCGCTGATGACCCCCCCGGTGCAGAAGATGTACTTACGCATCGGTTCAGAGCAACGCACTCAAGTCTTCGACGGTGCGCCGCATATCGAGGAAGATAAGCCCCAGTTTGGCCCCTTCGCGTGCCAAGACGGTCAACACGGCATCCTCTCCGACCGACATCAGGAGGACGTACCCCATCTTGCCCTTGATGTAGACCTGGTTCAGCAGGCCCCGCCCCAATTCACTGGCGATACGCTCGCCCAGGGAGATCATCGCCGCCGACATCGCCGAGACGCGGTCTTCCTCCACGTCCGCCGGAAGCGCGGAGGCGATAATCAGCCCATCCACGCTGACGATGGCCGAGGCCTCCACGTCGGCGGAGTCGGCCTGCAAGGTGCGCAAACGGTCTACCATAATTTCCGCACGTGACTTTGCCATGTGTTGCTCCTTTTTCGCTGTAATGATGTTTGGCCGTTCAGGCTGTCCGGTTACGCGCCCACTATATCACAAGTCCTGTTCAGTGTCAAACGGCCGTATTCACTCAGGTAAAATGTTACCGTACCACCCTCGGTTCTGTCAAATGATAATGTTACCGATGTGGTATCATTCCCTCAAATCATAATGTTACCGGAGGTGTAAGATGTCTGACAAAGAGAAGATGACCATCGAAGAGCGACGGAAGTACTTGAGGATCATCCAGCCGCGCTACAAGCGGGCCGGCAAGCGAGAGAAGAGTGCTCTCCTGGATCGAGTGGAGGAGGTCACCGGCCTCCACCGGAAGAGCCTCATCCGCCTGATGCGCAGCAACTTACAGCGGCGCCCGCGCCGCCGTGAACGCGGCCCCACCTACAGGGCGGACGTGGACGATGCCCTGCGGGTCATTAGCGAGAGCCTGGATGGAATTTGCGCCGAGCGGCTCACTCCGAGCCTGGCCCAGATGGCCCGCCACTTGGAAAAGCACGGCGAGCTCACCACCACCCCCGAACTCCTGGAACAGTTGGAGCACATCAGCGTTTCTACTGTCGCCCGCCGCTTGGCACGCATCCGGCAAGACCAACCCCGCTTGCCCCGCAAGAAGCCCCGTCCCCGCAACCCCAACCTGCGAGACATCCCAATGCGTCGTCTCCCCTGGAACATCCAACAGGTCGGCTATCTGGAAACCGACCTGGTACATCACTGTGGCCCCACCGCCTCCGGTGAGTACGCCTGTTCCCTCCAAATGGTTGACCTCTTCACCGGCTGGAGTGAACGCCGCGCCGTGTTGGGACGCAGTTACTTGGTGATGGAGGACGCTTTCCGAGCCATCCTCCACCGACTCCCCTTCCCCGTGATCGAAATCCACCCTGACAACGGAAGTGAGTTCTTCAACCACCATATGTTGCGCTTCTGGGGTCAGATCGTCAAAAACGTCACCATCTCTCGCAGTTGCCCCTACCACAAGAACGATAACCCCAGAGTGGAACAGAAAAACCACACCCTTATCCGCGCCGGTAGGTGTGCAATTAACCGTGGTGATCACTGCGCCTGGACAAAAGGGCCAAACTTTGGTATCCTGGGCTTACTTCAACTTGTGATCGGGAGGTGCACGATGGATATGGACACCAGCCAGCAGTATTGCCCCAACCCCAAGTGCCCAGATTACGGCGTAGTGGGAGGCGGCAATATCGGAATCCACAGCCGCAAGGAACACCGCTTCCGGTGCAAGACTTGCGGCAAGACCTTCGCCGCTACGACCGGCACCCCCCCTCTACCGTCGCCACCACGACCACCGGTTGATCGGCTGGGTGATCAGCCTCTTGGCACACGGCTGCCCCAAGCAGGCCATTGTGATCACCTTCAACCTCGACCCCCGCAC